>NZ_JBFAKG010000017.1:0-52745 GCF_040655595.1 Saccharopolyspora sp. NPDC050389 | reverse complement strand
CCCACCGGCCGCTGCCCGGGTCCCCCCAGCCTGAGCCCTGGGCCCGTGAGTGCTTTGGGGTGTCATAACGCCCCAAAGCACTCACGGGTCTTCCGGCTCCGGCCACGTCAGGACGGGGCTTTCGCCGGTTCCTGTTGACCTTCCTCTGGCGACACTCCCGGGGGCGTCAGCAGGAAGACCCTTGGCGCGACCCGGTCCATGGCGCCGCCGCGCCCGATGACCATGCCCGCGGCGAAGTCGACGAGCCGCACCGCTTCCGCCTTCGGCAGGCTCGTCAGGTCCATCACCACCGGCACTCCTTGGCGGAAGTAATCACCGACGTCGTATGCGTCGCTGTAGGTCTGCGGGTGCAGCGTCTTGACCACTTGACCAGTCTCGTCGGCCGGGCGGCAAAGTCAACTGGAAGCCGGATGAGCCGCGCGCCACCTTTCCGCCGCGCGGGCACCCGCGGTGCTGGGCGCCCCGCCATCGCGGCCGGCCACCCCGTGCTGCACATGTACTCATGTGATCGCTAAATTGAACTCATTAGTTCAATGTTAGATACAACCTGGGAAACGGACATGGCTGCTCGCTCAGAACCACTGGATTCCGCGCTCCGCAAGTTGCTGGTCACCATGACCCTCGGCGCGTTCCTCGCCCTGCTGGACACGACCATGACCGGCGTCGGAATCGAGACGCTGGTCCGCCAGTTCGGTTCGACGCTGGCCGCGATCCAGTGGGTGACCACCGCCTACCTGCTCGCCGTCTCGGTCACCGCGCCGCTGTCCGGTTGGGCGATCGACCGGTTCGGCGCCCGGCGCACGTGGCTCACCGGCCTGTCGGTCTTCGTGCTCGGATCGGTGGCCTCCTGCCTGGCCTGGGACGCGCCGAGCCTGATCGCGACGCGGCTGCTGACCGGCCTCGGCGGCGGCCTGCTCGAACCGGTCATGCTCGCCACGCTCGCCCGCGCGGCCGGTCAGGAGCGCGTCGGCCGGGTGCTCGGCCTCGCCGCGGCCCCGATGACGATGGGCCCGGTGGTCGGCCCGGTTCTTGGCGGCCTGCTGCTGCAGGCGCTGCCCTGGCAGTGGATATTCCTGGTCAAGGTGCCGGTCGGGGTACTCGCGATCGTCCTCGCCGTGCGCCTGATGCCGACCGACGACCCGATCACCGGCGGAGCGGCCAAACGCCTGGACGTCCTCGGCGTGGTCCTGCTGCCGCCCGGCTTCGCCGCGCTGATGTACTCGCTGGCGAACGCCGTCGAAGGCTTCACCGGCCCGGTGCTGATCGCCGGCGCCCTCGGGGCCTTGCTCTTCGCCGGCTACGCCGTCCACGCGCTGACCACCCGGCACGAGCCGCTGATCGACCTGCGGCTGTTCCGCAGCAGCGGCTTCGCCGCGAGCGTGTCCGTGCTGTTCCTGATCGGCGCGATCATGTTCGGGACGACGTTCCTGCTCCCGTTGCACTTCCAGCAGGTCGGCGGGCACGGCGTGATGGCGGCGGGCCTGCTGCTCGCCCCGTTCGGGCTCGGCGCCATCGTCGCGCAACCGATGGCCGGGAGGCTTTCCGACCGGACCGGCGCCCGCGTGCCTGCCACCGTCGGCGGCCTGCTCCTCGTCCCCGGATTCTTGCCCTACGCACTGGGAATCCACGGCGTCGTCGCCACGCTCGGGCTGGTCGTCGTCGGGTTCGGGCTCGGTGGCGTCGCGTCCGCCACCATGGGTTCGGTTTACCGGACCGTGCCGCCCGCCTCGGCCTCACGCGCGACCGGGGCGCTGTTCATCGTGCACCAGATCGGCGGTGCCCTCGGGATCACGCTGCTCACTCTGGTCCTGCAGGGCGCGATGACCTCCGCACCGCCGGATGCGGCGTTCCGCACGACCTTCTGGTGGCTGGCGGGCGCCGGCCTCGCCATCTCCGTCGCCGCCAGGATCCTGCCCGGCCGTCCGGCACCGGCCGCCCCGACCACCGAAACCACGCCCGTCGCCGAACACGCGTGACGCACATCCAATGGAGACGATCTTGACCAAGACATTCGTGATCACGGGTGGCACGGACGGGATCGGTGCCGCCGTGGCCCGCGCGCTGTTCTCCCGCGGCGACCACGCCGTGGTGATAGGCACCGATCCGCGCAAGGGCACCCGCCTGCTCCGCGAGGCCGCCGATTCGCCAGGAACCGCATCCTTCGCGCCGGCGGATCTCAGCCTGGCATCCGAGAACCGGCGGATGATCCGCGAGTTGACCGAAGCGCACCCGAGGATCGACGGGCTCGTCCTGTGCGCGCGCTTCTTCCAGACGCACCGGAAGGTGACGCCCGAAGGGTTCGAGCACAACTTCGCGCTCTTCTACCTGAGCCGGTTCCTGTTGAGCCACGGAATGGTCGACGCGCTGGAAAAGGGCGACACCCCGGTCATCATCAACGTCGCCGGGCCCGGTCAGGACATCCCGATCAACTGGGCCGACCTGCAGAGCGAGAACTACGACGGCGTGCGGGCGATGTTCACGACGGGCCGCTACCACGACCTGCTCGGCGTCGACTTCGCCGGGCGTCACGGCACCGGGCCAGTGCGGTACGTGCTGTTCAACCCGGGACCGACGTCGACGAGCTTCGCCGGCGAATTCGACGCACCGACGGGCCGGTTCGTCGAACAGCAGAAGGCCTCGGCGAAACCGGCCACCGAAGTGGTGCCACCGATCGTCGGGATCCTCGACGCCCCGCCCGCTGAACCGCTCAGCGCGTTCGGTGGGCACACCAGGATCGGCGTCCAGAACGACCTGTTCTCCCCCACAGCGGCAGCCCGTCTGGCCACCATCACGGAGCAACTGCTCAAGCCCCGCGCGACCTGATCTCGGTAGGCGAGGCGTTAACGACTGACGAGATCACCCCGGTACCCCCGTCGTCCCGGAAATGGCAGGGTTGCTGGTGCTTCCGCTATTGCCCGAGCTGCTGGTGCTGCTGGTGCTGCTCTCGGTCTCGCCGTCGGCGTTGTTCCCCTTGCTCTTCTTGTTCTTGTTGTTCTTGTCCTTGTTGTCCGCGTGGAAGTGCCCCGCTGCCGAGGCCGACTGCTGCGCCGCCACGACGCTCGACGCGCCGCTCGCGGCAGCCGTTCCGGCGTCGGCAACTCCCAGTGCGAGAGGTGCTGCCAACGCGAAACTTGCCAACGCCCTTACCGCTGTGCGCATGGAGATTTCCCCCGGTTCCGTTACTTTAGTCCCTTGCCGGTTCTTCTCCGCCGTGGTTGCCGGCTTCGAATTCCCCTGCCACCACCGAGTTTTCTCCGTCCGCGCACCGATTGCGCCAGTGGAACACCCGGGGCCGCTCCCTGGCCGCGCCTTCGTTTTTCCGCGGGGGCGCGGCGGAGTTGCGAATCGAGGGGTCGCCGCCACTACCATCGGGCATGGCTATTTCCGGCCGTGCCGGGGCCGGGCTGCGTGGTCGCAACCGCGAGTGCGAGTTATTGGATCGCCTGTTGGCGAGAGTCCGGGCGGGGCAGAGTTCCGCGTTGGTGCTTCGCGGCGAGCCCGGCACCGGCAAGACGGCGTTGCTGGACTACGTGCGCGAGCGCGCGTCGGGCTGTCGCCTCGCCCACGTCGTGGGCGTGGAGTCCGAAATGGAGCTCGCCTTCGCCGGTCTGCACCAGTTGTGCGCGCCGATGCTCGACCGTCTGGAGCGGCTTCCGGAGCCGCAGCGGGACGCGCTGCGCGTCGCCTTCGGCCTGCACGAAGGCGGCGCTCCCGACCGCTTCCTGGTGGGCCTGGCCGTCTTGACGCTGCTTTCGGAAGCCGCCGCGGAGCGCCCGCTCGTCTGCCTCATCGACGATGCGCAGTGGCTCGACCGGGCCTCGGTGCAGGCGATGTCGTTCGCGGCGCGTCGCCTGCTGGCCGAGCCGGTCGCGGTGGTGTTCGCCGTGCGCGAGCCCAACGACGACCACGACCTCGCCGACCTTCCGGAGCTCTCCGTCAACGGCCTCGGTTCCGCCGACGCCGCCCAGCTGCTGGCTTCGGTGATCCACGGGCGGCTCGACGAGCAGGTGCGAGACCGGATCATCGCGGAAACCCGCGGAAACCCGCTGGCGCTGCTGGAGTTGCCGCGCGTGTTCACCCCGGCCGAGCTCGCCGGCGGGTTCGGGCTGCCCAATCCCGGGCCCGTTTCCGGCTGCCTCGAACGGTGCTTCACCCGCCGGATCCAGGCGGTGCCCAGCGATACCCAGCGGTTGCTGCAGACCGCCGCGGCGGATCCGTCGGGCGACGCCGGCCTGCTGTGGCGGGCGGTCGCGCGGCTCCGGATCGCGGCCGATGCGGCCGGCCCCGCCGAGGCCGCCGGGTTGATCGAGATCGGTGGCCAGGTGCGGTTCCGGCATCCGCTGGTGCGCTCCGTGGTCTACCGGACGGCGTCGCCGGACGAGCGCCGGCAGGTGCACCGCGCGCTGGGCGAGGCGACCGATCCGGAGGCGGATCCCGATCGGCGCGCGTGGCATCGCGCCCGCGCGGCCCACGGACCGGACGAGGTGGTGGCCGACGAGCTGGAACGCTCGGCCGACCGGGCGCACTGCCGCGGCGGCATCGCGGCGGCGGCCGCGTTCCTGGCGAAAGCGACCGAACTGACGCCCGATCCGGCACGCCGGGGTGCGCGCGCACTTGCGGCCGCGCAGCAGAAGCTGGATGCCGGCGCTCCCGACGCTTCGCTGGGGCTGCTGGCCATCGCGGAAGCAGCACCGCTCGACGAGCTCCAGCACGCCCGCGCCGACCTGTTGCGCGCCGAGATCGCGCTCGCCGTGAACCGGGGCCGCGACGCTCCGCCGCTGCTGCTGCGAGCGGCCGAACGCCTCGAACCGCTCGACGTCGCGCTGGCGCGCGAAACATATCTCGAAGCACTCGAAGCGGCGGTCTTCACGGGCCGGGTCGGCAACGGCGACGAAGCGCCGCGGGCGACCGAAGCCGCCCAGCACGCACCACAACGCCCGGTGGACCTCCTGTTGGACGGGCTGGCGGCGCGGTTCACCGAGGGCTTCGCCTCCGGCGTTCCGACGCTGCAGCGCGCGGTGCAGGCGTTTCTCCGCAGCGAGGCGGCCGGAACCGACGACGCGCGCTGGATCGGGCTGGCCTGCCGCGTCGCAACCGACTTGGGCGACGACGAGGCGTGGCGCGAGCTCGCTGCCCGCGGCCTCCGGCGAGCTCGCGACACTGGCGCGCTCACCACGCTCGCCACCGCGCTCAGCTATCGCGCCGGGGAGCACGTGCACGCCGGCGAGCTCGACGTGGCGTCTGAAATGCTCGACGAGGCCGATGCGATCGCCCAGGCCTCCGGCAACGCGCCCCACCGGTACGCCGCGATGACGCTCGCCGCGACCCGCGGCCGCGAGGGCCAGGCGCTGGATCTGATCGAGACCAGCGCGCGGGATGCGGACGCCAGAGGCGAGGGGCGGGCGATCACGATGGCCGACTACGCGACCGCGGTGTTGTGCAACGGCCTCGGCGACTACGAGACGGCGGTCGCCGCCGCCGAGCGTGCCTGCCGGAGCGACCAGCTGAGCGTGTACTGGTGGGCGCTGGGTGAACTGGTCGAGGCTGGCGTGCGAAGCGGCCAGCGCGAGGTCGCCGAGGACGCCCTCCGGCGGCTCTACGAGCGAACGAGCGCTTGCGGCACGGATTGGGCTTCCGGGATCGAGGCCCGCTCGCGGGCGCTGTTGAGCACGGGTGAGAAGGCCGAGACGCTCTACCGGGAGGCCGTTGAGCGGCTGTCCCGCAGCCGTGCCGCCGTGCACCTCGCGAGAGCTCACCTCCTGCACGGCGAATGGCTGCGCCGGGAGAACCGGCGTCTTGAAGCGCGTGAACAGCTCCGCACCGCGCACGAGATGTTCGGCCGCATCGGAACCGAGGCGTTCGCCGAACGCACCCGCCGGGAACTCCTCGCCACCGGCGAGACCGTGCACCGGGCCACGCCGCAGATGCTCGTCGTGCTCACCTCACAGGAGGCGCAGATCGCCCGGCTGGCGCGCGATGGTCACACCAACCCGGAGATCGGCGCCCAACTGTTCCTCAGCCCGCGCACCGTGGAATGGCATCTGCGCAAGGTGTTCACCAAGCTCGCCATCGGTTCGCGCCGAGAACTCCGCCGGGTCCTGCCCGGCGCCGCGCTGGCGAATTCGCGCACCTAGCGGACACCGGCCCGGGCCCGCCTGCGGCGGAACCCGGGCCGTGCCGGTTCATCCGACGTAAACGTTCAGCTGCATTCCCATCTGCCGGTGGTTGCCGACCGGGCACCAGAAGTCGTAGAGCCCGCGGCGCAGATCCACGGTGAGGTCGGCGGCCTGGCCCGCCTGCGCCACCGGCGTGCGCGCGTTCGCGACGCCGGGTCCGCTGATCTGCAGGGCGTGCGGCATGCGCCCCTCGTTGATGGCCCGGAACGTGTAGCGCCCCGGTGGCAGGAAGGCCGGCTGCAACAGCCGGTAGTCGACCATCTTGACGATCACCAGGTGCGAACCACCGGCGCCCACCGGTCCGGTGGGCGCCGCCGGCGCCGAGGCGGCCGACGCACCGGTGCAGACGGTCGCCACCAGTGCGAGCACGCCGAGCAGCACGCTCAGCAACACCCGCCTCGTCCTTCCGGATTTCCTGCCGATGACCCTTTTTCCGCTCACTTTGATCAGCATTGCCGACCCCCACGAGAAATTCGGCACCGGGCCGGGAAATGCGCTAGCATCCAGAAAACCATTACCAGCCCGGATGTTTGACGCTGCAAGCCCGTCCAGGGTAAGTCCGCGCGCCGTCCGGTTGGTGTCGGGTGTTCCTGGAGGAACCGGTGTTGCGGTTCTTGCAGCCGAAAAGCCTGCGACAGCGCGGGCGCATCCGCTCGGCCGTGAATTTAGGTATGGAAGTCGGTAATTCCAACGGCGCAGGGAACCGCGATCTCGCGCAAGGTGAATGGCAACGCCCCCGATCCCCCGACGTTCGAGGTGGGTATGCCTCGCTTCGATCAACCCCGACAAGCCAACCGAATCACCCCGTTTCCCAGGCCGTCACGCATCGGACGCCCCCGCGGCGGCCTGGGGAGCGGAGGTGCACCCGAGTTCGCCGGAAATGCGCGCCACACGGCCACCGGCCCGGCAGGCGAACAACTCCGCCTGCCGGTGGAGGTTCCCCGTCTGGAAGCCGCACATCGGCAGAACTTTTCCCCGGAAGCCTGATGCGAACTACTTCAGAATCCGAGTCGACCGACTCGACCGCAAAGTGGCGACCGCTGCTCGACAGCGCCGCGACCCCGATGGCGCTGCTGGATGCGAGCGGCCACTGCGTGCACGCCAACGATGCGCTCTGCCGCGCGCTCGGATACGAGCGGGCCAGTGTCATCGGACGCCCGCTCGACGGCTTCACCGCCGGTGAGATCGCTCCGAAAAGCGCCACCGGATCGGGAACGGCGGAGCGGCGCTTCATGCGTTCCGACGCCAGCGTCGTGCGAATGCTCCAATGCACGTCGCCGATCCACGGCAACGGAGGCGAACCGGGGCTCTTCCTCGCGCAGTTCCACGAGATCGAAGACCGCCCGGGGGCCAACGTCCTCTGGAGCCGCGTGTTCGCCAACGCTCCCACCGGCATGGCGCTGCTGGACCACGATGGCCGCTGGACCGACGTCAACGACGCGTGGTGCGAGCTCCTCGGGTACAGCAGGCGGGAAATGCTGGAGATGCACTGCTGCGACGTCACCTACGCCCAGGACCACGCGCAATCCGCCGCGGCGCTGGCGGACCTGGCCGCGGGCAGGTCCGCCACGCTCAGCTTGAAGAAGCGCTACCGGCACAAGAACGGCCATCCGATCTGGGTGCTGATCCGGACCAGAGTGGTTCCCGGCGCCGGCGGTCGCCCGACGTACCTGGTCAGCCAGTGCGAGGAGCTCGGCGAGCGCGGCGCCTCCGACGTCCACCTCGCCCACCTGGCGCTGCACGACCCGCTGACCGGGCTGGCGAACCGCGCCCTGCTCGACGATCGCCTCGCGCACGTCCTCGCGGACCTCGAACGGGACGGCGGCGTGGTCGCGGTGCTCGTCGCCGACCTCGACGAACTGAAGCCGGTCAACGACACCTACGGGCACGCCGTGGGCGATCGGCTCCTCATGACCGCCGCGGACGAGCTGCTCAACGCGGCCGGCCCTGCCGACACCGTGTGCCGGATCGGCGGCGACGAATTCGCCGTCGTCAGCCGGGTTCCCGATGTCCAGGCCGCCGCGAAGTTCCGGGACCACGTCGCCCGGCGCCTCCGGGCCGAACGCGAAACGCCCCACGGTCGCCTGCGGATCCGGGCCAGCGTCGGGCTGGCCACCACGACCGATCCGGCCACCCGGCCGAACGCGCTCCTGCACGACGCCGACCGGGACATGTACCGGCGCAAGCACGACATGCGCGCGGGCGCGGAGGCGACCGCGAACTGCCCGCTCTGCCAAGCCCGGAATGAGCCGCACGCCCGGCTGGGCACGCGACCGGTGCCCGGCGACGTCCCGCAATCCCCGGCAGGTGGTTGACGCATCCGGCGCGCCCGGTCAGTGCGCGAACGCCGTTCCCGGCACCTCAGCGCGGTCGACCTCCGGCCGGTACAGCATCAGGATCGCGGCGTCACCGATCCACACGGCGAACACGATGCCGGTGACCATGGCCGCGACCGTGACGAACGGGCCGGTCACGTAGAAGGCGGTGACGCCGGCGATCAGCCCGATCGCGGCCACCGCGAACCCGAACCAGCCGACCCACGGCCCGAGCACCTCGCGGCGCACCATCGCGGCGCCGGTCGTCCCAGCGAACAGCGCGACCAGCAGCCCGAGCGGCCCGAGCGCCAGCCGGTGCAGCTCGGAGAGCGCGAACACCGCCGACCCGCTCGCGGTCGAGATGTCCCGGCTCATCGACGCCAGCGCGGTCACCGGGAGCATGCTCACCACCGTCGTCATCGACAGCACGACGCCGGCGGCGAACACCACCGGGGAGAACGCCTCCGCGCCGCCTTCGGCCCGCTGCAACAGGTGGCGCAGGTGCCCCACGAACCACAAGAACACCACCGCCGCCAGCGTCGCCAGCAGCGCGGCCAGCAGCACCGTGCCCTGGTGCCCGGCGACGTAGAAGAAGGTCAGGACAGGCTCCTCACCAGTCGGGGCGGACGGGTTGAGGAACAAGCTGACCAGCAGTAACACCGCTGCCAGCAAACCGCTCGCCGCTCCCGCGCGCTCCCATGCCCGCTCGTTCATCGCAGCCTCCTCCGCTCGGATTCCGCAAGCCACCCGGTTACCCCGCCAACGGCGTGAACCCAACACGACGCGCATCGGCCGCCGGGCCGGGAAAAACCGGCGCACCGCACCGCGGTTGCGGCGAAGATGCACCGACTGCGAAGCGGTGCCAATGGGCTCTGGCTGCCCACGCGGCCGGCCCGCGATGCTTGGCGCGGCGATGGAGGCGAACAGCGGAGAATCGGTCATGGTCGCGACGAAGCACTGGACCTTCGACGTCTACTTCGACGAGGACGTCGACCACACGCACGCCGAAGCGCGCCTACAAGCACCGGCGGCCGGAGAACTCCACGGCAAGGGCGCGGCGCGGCGAAACCCGGAAGACCGCAGCGTGCCGGAGATCGGCGACGAACTAGCGGCGGCGCGAGCGCTGTTCGACCTGGCCCGCCGCCTGCTCAAAGCGGCCGAAGACGACGTCGAGAGGATGACGGGCCACCCGGCCCACCTCCACACCTGAGCCCGCGCGGGGAGGTCAGGTTGGGCGGGTTTCGCTTGGTGGGTGGCCGAATTCGCTTTGGAACACTCGGGTGAAGTGCGCGTGGCTGGCGAATCCCCAGCGGTGCGCGATGTCCGCGATCGTTCGGTGGCGGGCCGCCGGATCCGCCAGTTCCCGGCGCGCTCGTTCGAGTCGCCGGCGTTGCAGGTAGCGCGCCGGGGAATCGCCTTCGGCGGAGAACAGCCTTCCCAGGTGGCGCACCGACATCCCGACCGCCGCGGCGATCCGTCCCGGTGTCAGGCCCGGATCCGCCAGGTTCCGCTCCACGAAGTCCTTCGCGACCACCAGCGGCGGCGGTGCCCGACCTGCGACAGGTACACCTCCTGCTGCGCGTCGGGCTTGAACGAGTTCTCGATCGGCTTGAGGTCTTTCCAGAACTCGGTGGTGGGCTGGTCGGGCATGTCCGCTCCTTCGCGGCCGGCGGCGGTTACCCAGGCAGTTAACCGCCGTCGGCCGCAGCCGGTCTTTCCGCTCGCGGACATGCCCTTGCCTGATCGGGACATCGGCCGGGTCAGCGCTGCAACGCCCCGGCGACGTCGAGGTCAACGCCCTTGGTCTCCGGCGCCATGAACACGCCGATCGCGGCGCCGACCAGCGCGATGCCGGTGGCGATCCACATCGTCGTGCCGATGCCGAGGTTGGCCAGCGCCCACGGCGTCGCGAAGGTGCCCACGGCCGCGCCGATCCGGCTGATCCCGGTGCACAGCCCGACCGCCGTCGCGCGGACCTCGGTCGGGAACAGCTCGTTCGGGTAGATCCATTCGAGGATCGAGGGCCCGCCGTTGAACACGGCGTAGACGGCGAAGGCGATGGCGACCGCCCAGAGCCCGGATTCCGGGAACATGGCCAAGTAGGCCAGCCCCAGTGCGGACACCGCGAAACCACCGATCAGCACCGGCCTGCGCCCCATCCGGTCGACTAGCAGGAGGGCCACCACGTTGCCCACCAGGAAGAAGAAGTTGATGACGCCGGATCCGAGGTTCGCCGCGTTCCCGCCGTCGAGGTGGAACAGCTGGAGGATCTGCGGGCCGAAGGCGTAGATCGCGAAGAGGGTGACCGTCGTGGCCGTCCAGAACACCGAGATGAACACGATGCGCCCGAGATATCCCTTTCGCAGCAACGCGCGCATCGAGACCGGTTGCGGCTTGTCGTCGACGTCCGCGAGGGTGGCGCCCGGCCCGAGCGCCTTGTGCAGCACCGCCCGCGCCTCCGCGTAGCGCTGCTTGCTCACCAGCCATCGCGGCGACTCCGGGATGCTGGCCCGCGCCAGCAGGATCACGGCCGCCGGGATCGCCGACGACAGCAGCATCCACCGCCACCCGTCGTCCAGCGCGAGCAGAGCGTAGCCCACGAAGGCCGCGACCGTCGCCCCGACGAACCACATGGCGTTGAGGCCGCCGAGCAGCTTGCCGCGCCAGTCCCGCGGCACGAACTCGGCGACGAGCGTCGTCGCGATCGGGTAGTCGGCGCCGACGGCGATGCCGATGAGCAGGCGGAGCACGAACAGCTCGACGTCGTTGGTGACGAAGAACTGCAGCACCGAGCAGGCGATGATCACGGCCAGGTCCAGCGTGTACATCAGCTTGCGGCCGATCCGGTCGGTGATCGGCCCGAAGATCATGCCGCCGAGGAAGATCCCGATCAGCGCGGACGAGCCGATCAGTCCCGACCACAGTGGACTCATCTGCCACTGGGGCTCGATCTGGACCATCGCGATGCCGATGATGCTGAGGATGTACCCGTCGAGGAAGGGCCCGCCGGAGGAGAACAGGGCCAGCCGTTTGTGGAAGCCGCTCAGCTTCGCGTCGTCCAGCGACACTCCTCTGGTGGTGGCATGAGCAGACATCGGCACTCCGTTCGTTGAAGTGGTGGTGAGTTGCCCGAACGCCCGCATCGGGGCACGCCGCGCCGGCCGCCGAATGCGGGTCGTTCTCGGAAATGGGGGGGGATCTGCGGCTCAGCGGTCGGCGACCGCGGCGACCGCATCGATCTCGATCCTCGTGCCGCCGCGGAAGCGCGCCACTTCAACGGTGGTGCGAGGCGGGAGCCGGAGTCCCGCGAAGCGCTTCAGGTAGGCGTCGTTGTAGGTGTCGAACTCGTCGAGATCGGCCAGGAAGACCGTCACCTTCAGCAGGGAATCGAGTCCGCCGCCGGCCGGTTCGAGGACGCGTTGGAGGTTGTCGAGGGCGAGCTCGACCTGTTCGGCCATGCCCGCGGGCGTGCTTCCGTCCTGTGCCCGGGGAAGCTGACCGCACGCGTAGATCACGCCCTGGTGGACCGCCGCGGCGGCGTAGGGGCGCTCGACTCCGTCGGGATGGGGGTGCAGCGTTGTCAATCTCGTCCTCACTTCGCCGGTTCCGCGATGAGGAAGCCCCGGGAAGCGCGGTGCGCCGCGTTCCAAGAGGCCTCCTCGACGTGGCGTCCGTTGTTGATCGCATCGATGCGATTGCGCTCCCGCTGGCCTGTCGTGGAGATGACCGGCCACTGGAACGCGGACAGTTCGTCGCCGCGCGCGTTCGACACGTAGAGGCCGCCTGACACGGCACGCGCTCCGGCCGGGAGGTGGCGATCGAACTCCGCGAGGTCGGCTGCGCGGACGCAACCGTCGGCGGTGCAAACAAGACCGGCGGTCGCCGCGCCGCTGTCGTCGAATTCGGCGAGCACCGTCGTTCCGCCTACCCGCTCGACGAGTTCCAGCGCGAGGCAGCGGAATGCCTGCCTGAATCCGAGCCCGCGGACGAACAGATCGGCTCGCGACCCACGTGACGCACGCGCGGCCACCAGGTCGAAGACCGAGACGCCGAGCCGCAACGGCCCTCGACACGGATCGGCGTCGACGACCAGCACGCCGTCGTGGACCTGCGAGGTCGCGGCGGCCGAGTTCGGCCCGGCGTCGAGCTCCTGCCGCAGCACCGCGAGACCGCCCCACCCCTGGACCTCGGCCATCAGCACGAGGTTCGCCACCGCAGCGGCTTCCCCGGCGGAAGCGCCGGCGGCGCGCATGGCGCGGAGGGCCACCTCCCGCACTTCGCGCGTGCTCACCCGGATCATCGGTCCGCCTCCGCAACGAGGACGTCGGCGAACAGCCGCATCCAGTTCTCGCCGAGCACGCCCTGAACCGTCTTCTCGTCCAGCCCGGCGTCGAAGAGGCCCTCCGCGAGCACCGGGAAGTCGGCAGGCCCTGAGAACCACTCCGGCCACTCGGGCCATTTCGGCACGACGGGATTGGCCTCCGGCGGCTGCCAGCGCCCGTTGCGCAGCCACGCCACGAACTTCTCGGACCAGTTCTGCGTGCAGTCGCTGCCGACCGCGACGTGCTCCGGCCCGATCTCGTCCACCAACCGCGCGACCATGGCGCAGAACTGGTCGCGGGTGGTGCGCTCGCCCCCGATCACGTTCGGGTACAGGCAACAGCCGATCACGCCGCCTCGATCGGCGAGCGCCCGGATCACCTCGGTCGGCTTGTTCCTCGGGTTGTCGAAGAACCACCTCGGGTTCGAGTGCGTGATCGACACCGGCACCGCGGACGCGTCGATGGCGTCCAGACAGGTCTGGTCGCCGACGTGGGACAGGTCGATCATCATGCCGACCCGGTTCATCTCGGCCACGACGTGCCGGCCGAACCTCGTCAATCCCGAGTCGTGCGGGTCGTAGCAGGCGCCGCCGACCAGGTTCTGGATGTTGTAGGTCAGCTGCGCGACCTGCACCCCCAGCCTGCGGAAGACCTCCACGAGCCGGAAATCGTCGCCGAACGGCGAGGTGTTCTGGAAACCCAGCAGGACGGCGATGCGCCCGTTCTCGTGCGCCCGGCGGATCGCGTCCACCCCGTCGGCGAGGGTGACGATGTCCGGATTCGCCGCGGCCAGCCGGCACCAGGCCCCGACCGCGCGCAGCGTCTCCTCCGGCCCTTCCCACACCGCGCAGGTCGCGTTGACCGCGCCGACACCGCCGGCCCGCAGCTGCTCCAGCACGCCCCGGTCCCAGTTGTTGATCTGGAGGCCGTCCACGACGAGCCAGTCCTCGTACCGCAACGCAGTCACGCGCGCTCCCCTTCCGGTTTCGTGGTGAACATCCAGTCGTCGGCGGCGACACCGGCCGCCACGTCGCCGGCCCTCGGCGCACCCGAGAACAACGTGACGCGGAGCCAGTCGGTCGACTGCGGGCTGTAGTTGTCCATGCCGTACACCGCCAGCTGGAAGCGCTGCAGGTGCAACGGCAGGAAATCTCGCGCCAGGAGGTTGGTGCGCACCTCCGCCCACGGCGTTGCGGCAAGCGCCTGCACGCGGCACGCGGTGCCGCGGTGCCATGGGCGGGTGAGCAGGAACTCCGCCACGCTCGCCGCCGGATCGGTGTTCCGGAGGTCGTCGCGCAGGCGCGCCACCGCGCGTGCGATGTCAACGGGCTGCTCGACCTGTTCGCCCGGGTCGTGACCGCGGCGGCCGCGGCGCGGCTCCTCGCTGTTGGCCGAGACGAACCAGAAGTAGTGGCTCTGCTCCGGCTCGTCGAAGTCGAACGCATCGACCCAGGCGTACGCGGAATCGATGACGTCCAGCAGCGCCCCGCAGTCCTGTTCCGGTTGCAGGGCCAACAACTCGTCGCAGCGCAACAGCTGCTCCACGTCCTCGTCGAGCTCGTCGTAGAGCTCGACGATGAGCGAGTCGAACACCCCGCACGCCTCGACGTCGATCTGCTCGGCCGCATCGTGCAGCGCCTGCCACGCGAACGAAGTCGGCGTCGCCCCAACCGTGCCTCGTGCTTGGTACTCGGCCAGCAGCTCCGCCACGCGGCCGAGATGTTGGGCGAGCTCGGGACCCGGCGCGTACGGCGCGGTGACCAGGGTGGCGCGTTCCGCGAAGTAGCGCCGCGCACCGGCCAGCAGCTCCGCCAGCCGCGCGACCCGCGCGTCCTGCGGATCCGTGGCCTGCCCGAGTGCGTGCGCCAGCGGCAGTTCGCGCGTCGCGCACCACGCGTCCAGGACCCGGGGATGGTTGATGATGTAGGGCACCATGCCCAGCCCGGTTGCGTTGCCCAGCCCCAGGAATCGGCGCCATCCCGCCGAAAGCCGCACGGCATCGGCAGATCGCTGGGCGGCGCAGTGTTCCACCAGGTCGTAGCTGAGCTCGCGCAACAACCAGGCGGCCAGCATCTGCGCGCGGTACGGCGCCGCCAGCGGGTGTTCCGCCGGATAGGCGTCGAAATCCAGCAGCCCGAACTTCCCGTTGCTGTAGAACGCGGTGCTGCGCAGGACCTACGCCGCATCCCCGAACGCCGCCGGATCGGGCTGGTGCCCTTCCGCGAGCCGCTCGACGGTGTAGTCGAAAAACCGTTGGCTGCGGTTGGCCCGGGTCCACACCAGACTTCCCCCGTCGGCACGACCGGTTTCCTGCCCCGGAACGTGGCCGCGCAGTGACGACATCCGCTCCTCGGAAAGTGGCCCCTCGATCAAAGCCGCTGTGACGTCCCAGGATTCCGCGATGACCCGGTCGGTGCGCTGCCGTTCGTCGAGCTCGGTCGAGAAGACCACGAAGCGCAGTTCAACGCCGGCGGCGTCGACCCGGTAGACGGCCTCGCCCCGGCCGCCGGAGTCGATCTCCCAGCGTTCCCGGGTGACCTGCCAGCGCTGCTGGGAAGCACGCCGCAGCATCGACCGCGCGAAGCTGTGGCGGGTGAGCCGGGCGGCTCCCATGCTCTCCGGCGACAGGACGACGTCGGCGCTCCTGGCCCGGGACTGCGCCCGGCTCAGGCGCTCGGTCGGACGCGGGAAGTCCGCTCCCACCCGTCGGTCCTGCGCGGTGGTCATGACCGCGCTCCGCGAGGTGTCGTGGTCCGCAGGTACGCGGTCTTGGTCCACGTGAAGAACTCTGCGCTGCTGTCGCCGTTCTGCTCGCGCGGCGCGGGGAACGTGGAGTCCTTGAGACCGCCGAACGGCGCGTGCAGCTCGGAACCGGTGTTCGGGGAGTTCACCTTGATCAGCCCGGCGTCGAGGTCGGCCAGCCCCCGGCGGACCGCGCGCTCGTCGGTGGTGAAGAGGGCCGCCGTGAGCCCGTAGCGGGTGTCGTTCGCGATCGAGATCGCCTCGTCGAGGTCCGCCGCGCGAAGCACGGTGACGACGGGCCCGAACACCTCTTCCCGGCAGATGGTGAGCTCCGGCGTCCCGGCGAGCAGCGTCGGGTTGACGAAGTGGCCGCCGTCCGGGAGCGGGCCGCCGGCCTGCGCCACGACCTCGGCGCCTTCGGCCACGGCCTGCTGCACGGCGTCCGCGATCTCGGCCCGGGCGCGCTCGTTGATCACGGGCCCGACCTGGGTGTCCTCGTCCTGGCCTGCGCCGACCCGGAGCGCTTCGAAGCGCTTCGCCAGCTCGGGCAGCAGGTCGTCGTAGGCGTCGCCGACCGCGATGATCCGCCGGGTCGCGGTGCACTTCTGCCCGGTGCTGCCGACGACCGCGCCGACCAGCACGTCGGCGGCCGCCGCTGGGTCGACGTCCGGGAGCACGATGGCGGCGTTGTGGCCGCCGAGTTCCATCTGCAACTTCGCGCCGCGTGGGACGACGGCGTCCCGGATGAGCCTGCCGACCGCGTCGGATCCGGTGAAGGTGACCCCGGCGATCTCCGTCCTGGCGACGAGGTCGGCGCCGAGCGAACCCGGCCCGAGCACGAGGTTCACGACCCCTTCCGGCACACCCGCCTCGCAGAGCACCTCCGCCAGCGCGACCGCGACCGCAGGCGTGTCGCTGGCGGGCTTCCAGACCACCGCGTTGCCCCACAGCAGCGCCGGTGCCAGCTTCCAGACCGGGATCTGCAGCGGGAAGTTCCAGGGAGTGATGGCCGCGACCACGCCGAGCGGGCGGCGCAGCGTCCGGATCGCCTCGTCGGGATGGCCGGAGGGATAGGTCGCGCCGTCGGCCGCGCGGGCCCGGGAAGCGTGGTAGTGCAGCGTTTCCACGCTGCCGGCGACCTCCGCGCGCGACTCCGGGAGGGTCTTGCCGTGTTCGCGGGTCATCAGCACCGCGATGTCCTCGACGCGTTCGGCCAGCACTTCCGCGGCGCGCCGCAGAATCCGGCCCCGCTCGATCAGGCCGAGGTCCCGCCACGCCCGCTGCGCCGCTCCGGCGGCGCGCACCGCGCTGTCGAGCTGTTCCGCACCGGCGGTCCGGTAGGTCGCGACGGACTCCTCGGGGCTGGCCGGGTCGGTGCTCCGGGCCTGCGTGCCACTGCCGTCGATCCACCTCCCGCCTACGAGGTGGCGAAGCCGGATCGAGGACGAAGCCTGATTCGATGTCACGTGCTGCTCCATTTGGGTTGACCGAGCGCGGCGTCCGGACGACCGGGCCGCGGCTGGACGCAACGCTAAGCGCGGCAAAACCGCACGTGAAGTACCTATTGCTGATCGCTTGATAAGGCATCACTATCAATCGGTGGAGATTCGTCAGATTCGGTACTTCGTGGCGATCGCCGAGGAGGGAAACTTCCGCCGTGCGGCGGAGCGCCTCCACGTGGCGCAACCCGCGTTGAGCCAGCAGATCCGCCGGTTGGAGCAGCAGCTCCGGACGCCCCTGTTCATCCGCACGACGCGCCGCGTGGAGCTCACCGCGGCCGGGTCGGTGCTGCTGGAGAACGGGCGGCGCGTGCTGGCCGAGGCGGATCAGGCCCTGAACGCGGTCCAGCAATCCGCGCACGGTGAGATCGGCACGCTGCGGATCGGTTTCGTCAGCTCCGCCGCGCTCACCCTGGTGCCCAAGATCGTGCACGCGCTGCGGGCGAACCGGCCGAACCTGCACCTGGACCTCAAGGAGATGACCACCGATCGCCAGCTCGAAGCGATCAACGAAACCGCGCTCGACGTCGGGATCGTGCGCGAGCTGGAGCCCCAGGCCGGGTTGAACGTGTGCAAGCTCGTGCAGGAGCCGCTGCTGGTGGCGCTCCCGAAGAGCCACCCGCTCGCCCGCCGGCGCTCCGTCCGGCTCGCCGAGCTCGCGGCGGAGAAGTTCGTCGGATTCCCCCGCAGCCAGGTTTCCCGGCTCTACGACCACATCGCGGCCCTCTGTCACCAGGCCGGGTTCCGCATGCGGCCGGCGCAGGAGGCCGTTCAGTTCCCGACCATCCTCGGCCTGGTCGCGGCCGGTGAGGGGATCGCCGTGGTGCCCAGCTCGCTGCGCCACCTGCGGCTGCCCGGGCTGTCCTACGCGCGCCTGGACCACCCCGACGCGGTGTCCCGGATCGCGATCGTCTGCCGGCCCGACCGCGCGAAACTCCCGCTGGTGGCCAAGTTCTTCGAGCTGTCGGCCGCAGTCGACCTCGAAGGCGAACGGCTGCGCGCTTCGTCCTGATCGCCGGAGATGCTCTTCAGGGGTTGGCCCGGGGCGGCGGAACCGTATGATCCGGGCGGGAAGACCGGTACCGGCGAGGGAGACGACGTTGCACCTCTTCGACCTGCGGACCCCTGCGCTCGTCGTCGATGCCGCGCTGCTCGACACCAACCTGCGGACAATGGCCGATGCGCTGCCCGGTGCCCGGCTGCGCCCGCACGTCAAGGCGCACAAGACGACTGCGCTCGCCAAGCGCCAGGCCGAATCCGGGCATCGCGGCTTCACCTGCGCCACCGTCCGCGAGGTCGAGGGCATGGCCGCCGCCGGGCTCGGCGAAGATCTGTTGCTGGCGAACGAAGTTCTCGACACCCACCGCCTCGGCGCGGTCGTGCGCGGCGGTGCCCGGGTGACGCTGGCGGTGGACTCACCGGAAACCGTCGAAGCCGCGGCATCCGGCGGGGTCCGCGAGGTGATCATCGACGTCAACGTCGGCCTGCCGCGCTGCGGCTGCGAGCCCACGGCCGCCGGCGAGCTCGCCGAACTCGCTCGCGGCAAAGGACTTTCCGTTCGCGGCGTGATGGGCTACGAAGGCCATCTCATGCTGCGCAAGGACCCGGCGGAGCGCGCTGAGCGCACGGCAGAGAGCATGGCGCTCCTGCTGGCCGCGCACGAGGACGTCGGCGGCGATCTCGTCAGCGCGGGCGGCACCGGGACGTACGCGGTGAACACCTGGGCCACCGAAATCCAGGCCGGCTCCTACGCCCTGATGGACACCGCCTACGCCGAACTCGGCCTGCCGTTCCGGCAGGCCCTGACCGTCCTCGGCACCGTCATCTCGACCTCGCCGAAGTGGGCCGTCGCCGACGTCGGGCTGAAGGCGCTCGGCATGGACCACGGCAATCCGGCGACTCCGGGCGCGCGCGTGCACTTCTGCTCCGACGAGCACCTGACCTTCACCCCGGAAACCCCGGTCGGGGTCGGCGACCGGATCCGCGTGCTGCCCGCGCACGTCGACCCGACCATCGCGCTGCACGAGCGCATCCACGTCGTCGAGGGCGACGAAGTCGTCGAGACCTGGCCCGTCGATCTCCGCGGCTGGTGATCCGTTTTCCGGACCGGTCCCGCCCGGTGCGCGCCCTGCAATAAAGTTGCGCCACCTCGTCCGAGGCTGACCCCGGCTCGTGGATCGGAGTGGCGGTGCGCATCGGTCAGTTGATCAGCGGCCGGTATCGGCTGGCGGAGCAGATCGGTTCCGGTGGCAACGGGACGGTCTGGCGCGCCGTCGACGAGGAACTGGGCCGGGACGTCGCGATCAAGCACGCCGTTTCGCGGGACAGCGAACACGGCGCCGAGCGGATCCGGCGACTGCGGACCGAGGGCAAGATCCTGGCGAAGGTGAACCACCCGAACGTCGTCACGCTCTACGACGTGGTGGCCGAAGGCGGCGAGTGGCTGCTGGTCATGGAGTACCTCCCCGCGCCGGACCTGGCCCACCACCGCATGTTGCCGCCGGCGCGGGTGGCCAGGCTCGGCGCGCAGCTGGCCGCAGGCCTGGCCGCAGTGCACGCCACCGGCGTTCTGCACCGCGACATCAAGCCCGGGAACGTGCTCGTCACCGGCGACAACATCGCCAAGCTGGGCGACTTCGGGATCTCGCGCGCCGTGCACGCCGACGTGACCCTCACCGACACCGGCCTGCTCTCCGGCACACCCGGTTTCGTCGCCCCCGAGGTGGCCAACGGCGCGGACCCCACCACGGCCTCGGACGTCTTCTCGCTCGGCGCCACCCTGTTCGCCGCGATCGAGGGCGTCACGCCGTTCGGCGAGTCCGGCAATCCCTTCGTACTGCTGCGGGAAGCCGCGGCGGGCAAGGTCGCCGCGCCCAGCCAGGCCTGGCCGCTCACTCCGGTGCTGTCCGAGCTGTTGCGGGTCAATCCGGCGAAGCGGCCGAGCGCGGCGGAAGCCAGGTCGATGCTGGAGAACGTCGTCGCCGACGTGCCGGTTGGGAAGCGCCGGCGCGGTCGCGTCGTCGCGGTGTCCGCGGCGGTCGTCGGAGTGCTCGCGCTCGGCACCCTGGTGGCGACCGGGTTTCCGCCCACTTCGGCGGATCGGCCTCCGGCGGCTCGCCCCGAACCGGCGTCGCCGATCGGCGAGCCTCGCACGGCCGATCCCTGCGCCCTGCTCGACCCGGTGGCGCTCGCCCGGTTCGGCGAAACCGACCTGAACGCCGAGTACGGCAACTTCAACCGGTGCGACGTCATCGTGGAGTCCGCCGACGGCGAGGTGGACGTCGAGGTGCAGTTCGCCGCGGCCGACGGGCCGCCGGAGGGCCGGATCGAGAAAGTCGGCGCGCTCGACATCGTGCGGGAGCCGCAGGAAAGCGATGAATGCGCCCGAATCCTGCCGATGCCCGACCAGCGAACGCGGATCGTGATCACCGCGGACCAGCTCGGCGAGGGCAAGTCCGATCTCTGCGGCATCGCCGAGACGGCGGCAGCGAACGCGGCCGAAGTGCTCAGCCTGGGTGAGGTTCTGCGCCGTCCGGCGCCGAATCCCGCTTCGCTGATCAACGCGGACGCCTGCGGCCTCCTGGACGGCGACGCGCTCGCGCGCTTCCCGGGTGTCGACGCCATCCGCCCGGAACCGGGCTTCGGCGACTGGAGCTGCCGGTGGAACAGCACCACCGGCCCCGCCACGCTCCGGCTCATCTTCGACCGGCACCAGCCGCCCACCGCCGACGACGGGCGCCCCACCCGGTTCGGCGACCGCCAGGCCTTCGTCGAGCCCGAGGGCTACGGCGACGAGTCGTGCCAGGTCGCCATCGTCCACCGCGAGTACCGCGGCGAGGACGGGCCGATGGTCGAGCGGCTGCTCGTCGTGGTGATGGGCCCGCAACCCGCCGGCGAGCTCTGCCGGCTGGCCACCGCCCTCGCCGAACCCGCCGCCACCGGCCTCCCCGCCTGACCCGAGAGGCGCCCGTGAGCGCTTTGGGGCGCCTGGATTTGCAAGGGGCGAGGGTTCCGTACGCGTCACCCCCAAACGAGCCCGGAACCAGGCTTCGGCCCGGCTCAGCTGTCGAGGAGCCGCAGGTCCGGCGGGACGAGCGTGGTGCTCTCCACGAGTTCGCGGATCAGGTTGTTGTTCAAGGTGTTCCCGACCGGCTCGCCGACCTCGTCGCGGGTCAGCCCGGGCACGCCGCCCTTCGACAGCCTGGCGCGGACGTCGACGACGTCGTGCTCCACCCGCTTCGCCGTCCACCCGGCATCCGGCTGCAGCTCGGCGAGGTGTTCGGCGGCCTGCCGCCAGGACAGCGGCTGCGGATAGGCCTCGTGCATCAGGTACCGCTGGCCCAGGACGACCAGGAGGAGCTTCTCGGTGGGCGAGAGCTTCCACGTCCTCGGCGGCTGGGTCGGGTCGCTGTGCTGCGACGCGGGCGGCTGCCCGTCCAGCCCCGCCACGTACAGCTCCAGCAGGTGCTCACGACCGCTCGAACCGCGCAGGAACAACGGCGTGTACCCGGTGGTGAGCGGGACCGGCTCGTCGTCGGCGAACAGCAGCCGCGAGCCGGGGAACCGGACCGGGAGGCGCCCGGTGTTGTGGACCCACCAGTGGTCCAGGTGGTGGGTCAGCAGCCCGTGGTGGCGGCTGATCCGCCGGTCGTTCTCCCCGATGCAGACGTGCACCTCCGGCCGGTTGCGCCCGAACACGATCGTCCGCCCCTCCCGCGGCCGGACCGTGATGCCGCCCGTGACCGACAGCGCGAAGATCGTGCCCGGTGCCGACTCGGGCACCCCGAACGCCAGGCTGCCGTGCCCGGCGGCGAGCGGACGCCCCCCGGCCGCCTGCAGGTTCTCGCGCATGCCCACCTCCGCTTCCTCGAACGCACCTGCAGCATTCCACGGCCTGCCGGGAGCCCTCCCGGACGCGGAGCAGCGGCCCCGCGGGGCCGCTGCCGGTGATCAGGATGTGACGGCGCACTGGCCACGATCCTCGCGCGCGGGTCCGGCCGCGGTGGGCCGCACGTCGAAGTCGAAGATCGCCGCCGGGACGTAGAGCGTGCAGCAGGCGTTGGGGATGTCGACGATGCCGCTGATCCGCCCCTCGATGGGCGCCGAGCCGAGCAGCAGGTACGCCTGCTCGCCGGTGTAGCCCCACTTCTTGAGGTATTCGATGCCGTTGAGGCAGGCGCGGCGGTACGCCACGGTCGCGTCCATGTAGTGGTTCGTGTCCGTGTCGTGGTCCACCGAGATCCCGGAGAACGACAGGAACTCCGAGTACCGCGGCTCGACGTTGCCCGGCATGAACAGCGGGTTCGTGGTGATGCCGTACTTGTCCATGCCGTCCTTGATCAGGTCGACGTGCAGGTCGATGAAGCCGCCCATCTCGATCGCGCCGCAGAAGGTGATCTCGCCGTCACCCTGGCTGAAGTGCAGATCGCCCATGGACAGCTTCGCGTCCTTCACGAAGACCGGGAAGAACACCCGCGATCCCCGGGTGAAGTTCTTGATGTCCTGGTTGCCTCCGTTCTCCCGGGCCGGCACGGTCCGGGCGCCTTCCTGGGCGATCCGCTGCGCCTCGCTGCCGTCCGCCTGGCCGGCCAGCGCCCCGGGCGGGGTCGGCGGCAGGCCCAGCGGCGGCACCCGGTTCGGGTCGGTGTCGATGAGCGCCTGCTCCCGCCGGTTCCACCTGGCCAGCAGGTCGGCCGAAGGAGCGGTACCGATCAGGCCGGGGTGGGTGATGCCGGTGTAGCGGATGCCCGGCAGGTGCCGCGAGGTGCACTGCTGCCCGTGGAAGTCCCAGATCGCCTTGTAGGCGTCCGGGAAGTAGTCGGTCAGGAAACCTCCGCCGTTGGCCTTGGCGAACACGCCCGTGTAGCCCCAGCCCTGCCCCGGGGCCTCGCCGGTCTCCTGCGGCACCGGACCGAGGTCGAGGATGTCGACGATCAGGAGGTCGCCTGGCTCGGCGCCTTCGACGCCGATGGGGCCGCTGAGCATGTGCGTGAGGTCCAGGTTGACGTCCCGGACGTCGTTGGCGGAGTCGTTGTTGCCGAGCTGCGCGTCGGTCCACTCCCGGCATTCGATGCGGAACTCCTGGCCGGGCCGGACCATCGCGGCCAGCGGGATGTCCGGGTGCCACCGGTTGTGCCCGGGCACCGCCTGTTCCCGCATCGACTTCGACTGGTCGACGCTGAAAGCCACTTCTGGCATGGGAAATCCTCCTCACTGATGTGCCGGCCGGTGGGGCGCGGGCAGCACCCGGAAGCCCCGGACCGACCACACGCCGGTGGTGAACAACCACAGCGAGACGAAGACGACGACGCCGAAGATGACCAGCACCAGCGCGATGGCGTTCGGGTTCTGCCAGTAGCCGGTCAGGATCAGGAACGACGGGATCGCGGCGGTCACCCAGCCCTCGATAGCGGCGACCCAGCCGGTGTAGCGGGTGAGCCGCTCCATCTTGAGGCCCAGCAACAGGAAGAACAGCAGCCACAGGAACGACCAGTACAGCCAGATCACGCCGAACGGGCTGTCGCCGAGCAGCCGGAAGTTCGCGAACGAGTAGCCGAGCGCCATGATGGCGACGAACAGCGAGAACCAGCCGACGCCGCTGGAGTCGAAGTCGCCGAGCAGCCCGATCCCCACGTACAGGTAGGTGAAGCCGAACAGGTAGATGCCCGACGCGCTGAGGACCGTGACCGGGTCCGAGAGGTTCACCGCGATCAGGATCGTCGGGGTGATCACCTGGAGCGCGCCGACGAAGAGGTTGAACACGCCGATCGCCTTCGGATCGGCCTTGCCCAACAGCATGACGCCGTTGAGGAACAACACGGCGCCGACGTACAGCAATCCCACATATGCCACCGATGACACCTCCGCTGGCGCCTGGGCCCGGTCAGGGGCGTGGGAGCCGGGACAGCGACGGATGCGGCCTGGTCGGCTGCCTGCCGGGCACCTCGGTGACCACCTCCGGCTCCGCGCTGCTGCGATCCGCTCGGTCGAGCGCGGCGGCGAGCCGCGCGGGCACGGCGGTGAAGTGCGGTGCGGAGAAGATCCTGCGGGCCGATCGCCCGCAGTCGGGACACGCATGCGAATCCGATGCCGTTCCCATCGGCTGATGCGTCTCGAAGCGACCGCACCGAGGGCAGTCGTATTCGTAAGTCGCCATGGGCCAGCCCTTCCCCCGAAGACCTGAGACCAACGCGATCTCGCCTGCGGCCGCCAGCGGCAACACTGACGCGAACCGGCGGCCCAAACCGAGGAGACGCCCAGTGCCGAGCGCTGTCAAGGGCGGCATGATCTGCGGCGACGCGGCCCGGACGATCGTCTTCGGCGTGGCTCGCGACACTGTTGACTGCGCGTGCCCACCTACCCAATAATTTCCGCCCAACAGAGTGAGCACGCGTCGGAGCGGTCACGCCGTGCAGGCGACACCCGACATGAACAGAGTGGGTGGCTGCCCATGCGTCCCCGACAGGATCCCCGCGGTCACGTCATCCTGACCGCCTGGATGTGCCCCGGCTGCGACGTCGCCGGGCGATCCGCGCCCGAGAACGAGCCGGAATGCTGGAACTGCGGTGGCCCGGTCGTGGTCACCGCCCGCCCTGCCGTGCCAGCGGCCGCCACCGATCCCGTCGCCGGATCGCCGATCAGCTCCTGACCCCGGCGGCGCGCTGCGTGATCTGTCCACAGTGCACTCCGTGGTTCCGCTGACCGGCAACCGCTCCTGAAATCCACTACCTACCCAGCGTGACTGTTCGACTACGGATCGAACTCGGGGCAAAAGACTCCTTTACTGACCGTTTCCCGGCAATACCGTGACAAGTACCGGCAAAAGTCGGCGAATCCGACGACGCACTCGCGCCGCCTGGAGGATCAGTCGCAAAGCATCGGGGCGCCCCGGTGAGCTCTTCGTGCTCCCCGGAAGACCCGGTGCGGCGCTGCACCCGTCAGGGATTAACGAGGGGTCACGATGCAGATCAGCACGATCTTCAGCAACCGTCACGGCTGGGGCTGGGGCCACGGCTGGGGTTGGGGCTGGGGCTGGGGTTGGGGCGGCGGCTGGGGCCGCTGGGGTGGCTGGGGCGGCTGGGGCCGTTGGGGCGGCTGGGGCGGCTGGCGCTGAGCCGGCTTTGAAGTCCCGGGAACCTCTTCCCAACCAGCAACCACACCTAACCCGATAGTCCAGTCCAGCATTTCCGGTAGCTCCCGTCTGCACGCAGGCGGGAGCTTCTGCTGCGCCGGAAGCACTCGAACCGTCCACAATTGACCACTCGGCAACGCGGACTGCGCCGGAAGTACCGCGACCGATTCCCGCCGGACATGCGCGAGCGGCGCGCACCATGATCGACTCATGCGTGTTTCCGGCGACGTGCTGTTCGCCCACCTCCGCCGCACGAACGCGGACTTCGCCCGCCTGGTGCGGTCGATCGAACCGGGCCAGTGGACTGATCCGACCCCCTGCGCCGAATGGGACGTGCGCGCGCTGGTGAGCCACCTGGTGCAGGCGAACGCGATCTACCGGCTGCTGCTGCACGGCGGCGACAGCGCCCAGTTCCTGGTGATCCGCGAGCAGGACGCGCTCGGCGACGACCCCGCCGGATCGTTCGACGCCGCCGCGACCCGCTGCCTCGCCGCCTTCGGCGAGCCCGGGGCGCTGGAGCGGGTCGTGGACTACCCGTTCGGCCCGGTCAACGGCCGCAAACTGCTCGGCCTGCTGATCGCCGACACCGTCGTGCACAGCTGGGACCTAGCCCGCGCCACCGGCGGCCCCGAGGAGCTGGACCCGCGGCTCGTCGAGTGGGTCGACGACAACTTCGAGTGGCTCTACACCGGCGTCGCCGAGGGGCCGCTCGACCCGGGCAGCACGCACCAATACTTCGCTGCGGCCACGGCGGCCTCCGCCGGCGAGACCCGCCAGCAGCGGATGCTGCGCCTGATGGGGCGCCGGCCCTGAGAACGGGCCCCGATTCGATCTTGCAGAATCCGCTCCCCCGCGCCTCCGGACTGAACTACCTTGATCAACACCGTACGTGATCTTCGTGCGGGGAAATCGGAGGACAACAGGAAATGACCAAGAACCTGCGGGTGAAGGGGTCGCTGAAGCACACCGCGGCGCTGGCCGCCGCGGTCGCCACCGTCGGCGCGTTCACGAGCTTCGGGACGGCGCAGGCCGATGAGCCGACCGGCGGCGTGACGCCGTCGATCATCGGTGGCACGCCCGCGGACCAGGCCTACTCGTTCATGACGTCATTAGAGTACGAACGCGACGGGGACCCGAACTCGCACCGCTGCGGCGGCGCGCTCATCAGCCCGGAGTGGGTCGTGACGGCGGCGCACTGCGTCACCACCCCCGACCCGAACGGCGGTGCCTACGTCGTGGATGACCCGGCGCTGCTGCACGTGCGCGTCGGCTCCAACGACCGGACCTCCGGCGGAACCATCGCCAAGCTCCAGGGCATCGTCGTGCACCCCGAGTACCACTCGTACGAGGACCGCGAGCTGGGCAAGGACATCGCGCTCCTGCACCTCGACGGGCCGATCGACGACGCGCCGGCGCCGATGGCCGACGAGCTCACCGAGCCGGGCACCGCGGTCCGCGAGATCGGCTGGGGCTACGTCTCCAACGCCGACGCCGGTGACCCGACCAAGCTGCCGACGCAGCTCCAGCAGCTCGACACCTCGCTCATCCCGCCCACCACGCCGAAGTGCGTGGCGGGCCCGGACGGCGACGACTCCTGGGGCATCCACGACGGCGACGTCTGCGCGGACAACCCCGACGGTGTTCGCGGCCCGTGCGGCGGCGACTCCGGTTCGCCGCTGCTGGTCAAGGACGGCGACCGCTGGCAGGTCGTCGGCGTGGACAGCCGGGGCGTCGGACACGTCTGCGGCGAGTCGCCCGACGTCTACACCAGCGTCGGCCACTTCCGCGGCTGGATCGACAGCGTCATCGCATGATCTCCTGATCGCGAACGGGCCCCGGCGGTGAATCCACCGCCGGGGCCCGGTGCCATCAACGCAGATCACACCGGGAATCCCGTTGTGCAGGGCCGAGTTCAGCTCGCCTCGTGGCCCGTGTGCACTTTGTGCTGCTATAGCGACACAAAGTACACACGGGTTTCGTGCTGTCAATTCCGGCGCGGCGACTACGACGAGAACCCCATCGTCTGGCGGCTTCCCGGCAAGTAGCGGACCCGGCCCCGCCCACCGAATGCGGGGCGGTGCGGCCTCATGATCGTGTTGAGATGTTCGCCCCCGCCCCGGACAGTGGTTTTGATGTCGGGCCGAACGGCTAGGGGACGGGGGCCGGGGATGCGGGTCAAAACAGCGTGGCAGGTCGTCGTCGGGGGCGTGCTCGCCTGCGCAATGGCCTCGTGCACGTCGCCGCCGAAGCCTTCGGTGGCGTCCGTGACGACCTCGGTGCCGGACCGCGCCGCGCAGGTCGCGCCCAGCGAACCGCTGGTCGTCACCGCGCACGCGGGCACGCTCACCTCGGTCACCGTTACCACGGACGGGGGAACGACGATCCCCGGTTCGCTGCGCGACGGCGGCCGCTGGTGGAGCACGACGACGCCGCTGGCGTTCGGCACGAACTACCGAGTGCACGCCCAAGCCGAGGACGTCGAGCGGAAGCTGTCGGCCCCGCTGAACTCGACCTTCAGCACGGTCAAGCCCGTGGACACCGTCACCGTCGACCGGACCCGGCCCACCGACGGCGACACGGTCGGCATCGCCATGCCGGTGTCGGTCTACTTCAGCCGGCCGGTGACCGACCGGGCCGCCATCGAGCGCCGCCTGTCGGTCGAGCCGTCGGTGCCGACCGAGGGCTCGTTCCACTGGATGAGCGACGAGCAGGTCAACTGGCGCCCCAAGGACTACTGGCAGCCCGGCACCACCGTGCGGGTGCGCGCGCAGCTGTACGGCGTGGACACCGGTGGCGGCGTGATGGGCACCGCCGACAGCGAGAGCAGCTTCCTCATCGGGCGCGACCAGCGCGCGATCGGCGACGTGAACACCCACACGTTCACCGTCTTCCAGGACGGCCAGCCGATCCGGGAGCTCCCGGCCTCCTACGGCAGGAGCGTCTACCCGACCCAGTCGGGCGTCCACGTGGCCTTCGAGAAGCACACGTCGACGCGGATGCGCTCGGACACCTGGGGCGGGCCGCAGAAGGGCCAGCCCGGCTACTACGACGAGGTCCTCCCGCACGCCGTGCGCATCTCCAACAACGGCGAGTTCGTGCACGTCAACGCCGCGACGGTCGGGCAGCAGGGCGCGGCCAACGTGTCGCACGGGTGCATCAACCTGTCGCCGGCCAACGGCAAGTGGTTCTTCGACTTCGTGCAGATCGGCGACCCGGTGGAGATCGTCGGCTCCGACCGGCCGCTGACCCCGGCCGACGGCGACATCCCCGACTGGACGATCCCCTATTCCGACTACGTCAAGGGCAGCGCCCTCTACCAGCCGCGCTGAGCGGCGTGCCGGGGCAGGAAGGCTGCGATCGCGAGCGCGGTGAGAGCCGCTGCGGCGGCCATCGCCATGATCACCCGGAAGCCTGCCTCGGACGGCACGGTCAGCGAGCCGAACGTCGCGGTCAACTGCGCCAGCACGGCGCCCGCCACCGCGCTGGAGACCGAGGTGCCGATGGCGCGCATCAGGGTGTTGAGGCTGTTGGCGGCCGCGGTCTCCGCGACGGGCACCGCCGCCATGATGAGCGCGGGCATGGCTCCGTAGGCGAGGCCGATGCCCGCCCCGATGACGCTGGAGACGAGCACGAGCTGCCAGACCGCGGACATCAGCACGATGCCCAGGCCGTAGCCGGCGGCCACCACGACGGCGCCCAGCATCAGCGTCACCTTCGGGCCCCGGGCCTTCGAAACCCGCGCGGACAGCGGCGCCATGGCCATCATCACCAGACCCGACGGGCCCAGCGCCAGCCCCACGACGAACATCGTCTGCTCGAGGCCGTAGCCGGTGGCCGCGGGCAGCTGCAGGAGTTGCGGCAGCACCAGAGACATCGCGAACATGGCGAACCCGAACACCGCGGACGCGATGTTGGTGAGCAGGACCTGGCGGCGGGCGGTGGTGCGCAGATCCACCAGCGGCCGGGCGACGCGCAGCTCCCACCAGCCCCACAGCAAGAACAGCACGGCCGACCCACCGAGCAGGCCGCCGGCGCGGGTAGCGGTCCAGCCCCACTCCGCGCCCTTGGAGATCGCCAGCAGCAGGCAGATCAACCCGGCCGACAACCCGATCGCACCCACGAGGTCGAAGCGTCCGCCGCTGCGCACGTCTGACTCCGGCACGAATGCCAGCACCAGCGCCGTCGCAACGGCACCCAGGCCCGCCGACGTCCAGAAAAGCACGTGCCAGTCGGTGCGTTCGGCCAGGAACGCGGCCGCGGGCAGGCCGAGCGCGCCGCCGACGCCCAGCGAGGCGCTCATCGTCGCGGTGGCCGAGCCGAGCCGTTCGGTCGGGAGCTCGTCGCGCATGATGCTGATCCCCAGCGGGATGACGCCGGCCGCCAGCCCCTGCAGGGCCCGCCCGACGACCATGGGCGCCAACGAGTCGCTGAGGCCGCAGACCGCCGAACCGGCCACCAGCAGCGCCAGGCTGCTCAGCAGCATGCGCCGCTTGCCGTACATGTCCCCCAGCCGGCCCACGACCGGGGTCGCGACGGCTCCGGCGAGCAGCGTCGCGGTGATCGCCCACGCCGTGTCCGATGCGGACGCGCCCAGCAGCGCGGGGAGCACCGGGATCAACGGGATCACCAGGGTCTGCATCAGCGAGACCACGATCCCGCCGAAGGCCAGCACCGCCACGACGGTGTTCGCGCGCGGCGGGCCCGTGACCGCGGCGTCGGCGGTTCGGGCTGGGGCGTTGGGCATGGCGGGGCCTCCGTTGGAGTGATCGGCGTTGCCGGGCCGAACTTTAAATCAGTTGATTGACTTAAAGTAGCGGGATCGGTTAACTGGTCGCAGACCGACCGGAGGAGCGCGCATGGCGAGCGAGGGCGAACAGGTGCTGGACTACCCGATTCCCAGCGCGGCGGCGCTGGAGCCGCCCGCGGAGTGGGCGCAGCTGCGGCAGGAATGCCCGGTCGCGCGGGTGTCGCTGCCCAGCGGCGACGAGGCGTCGCTGCTCACCCGCTACGACGACGTCAAGCGGGTGCTGTCCGACCCGCGGTTCACCCGGCAGCTCAGCGCCGAAGGCGCGGCCCGGATCTCGGCCAACGAGTCGGGCGGCGTGTTCAACAGTTCGCTGGCGACCGCGCTCCCCCAGTCCGGCGACGCGCACCAGCGGTGGCGGCGGATGGTCGGCAAGTGGTTCACCGCACGGCGGATGACCGCGCTGCGGCCCGAGATCGAGGCGATGACCGAGCGGCTCATCGACGACATGGTGGCGCGCGGCGGCCCGGCGGACCTCAAGGCGAACCTGGGTTTCCCGCTGCCGGTGTGGGTCATCTGCAACATGCTCGGCGTGCCGGACAGCGACCGGGACAGGTTCGCGCACTGGTCCGACACGCTGCTCAACCTGACCCGCTACGAGCAGGCGGAGATCGACGCGGCGCAGGCCGAGTTCGTCGAGTACATGGCCGCTCACATCGCCGCCAAGCGCGCGGAACCGGGCGAAGACCTGCTCAGCGAGCTCATCACGGGCACCGACGCCGAAGGCCGCCGGCTCGGCGACGCGGAACTGGTGGGCACCGGCCAGGGACTGCTGGTCGCCGGGCACGAGACCACCGCGAACATGATCGGCAAGATGGTGGCGATGCTGCTGGCCGACCGGACGCGGTGGGAACGGCTGCTCGCGGACCGGACGCTGGTGCGCACGGCGGTGGAAGAGGCGCTGCGGTTCGACGCCAACCCCGGCTTCGGCATGCCGCGCTACATCGGCGAGGACGCCGAGGTCGCCGACATCCGGCTGTCCGCGGGCACGACCGTGGTGTGCAGCATGGCCGCGGCCAACCGCGACGCCACGGCGTTCGACGGCGCCGACGAGATGGACCTCGGCCGCAGCCCGAACCCGCACCTGGCCTTCGGCGCCGGAGCGCACTCCTGCCTGGGCCAGGCGTTGGCCCGCACCGAGCTGCAGGCCGTGCTCGACGTGCTGCTCCGCCGGCTTCCCACCCTGGAGCTCGCCGTCTCGGCGGAAGACCTCGACCGGGTCGAAGGCCTCGCCGTCGGCGGCCTCCGCGAACTTCCGGTGCGGTGGTGACGATGGCCGGGAAGACCATCCGGGCGGAGCGCGTCAACGCGACGCGGGAGCAGATCTTGACGGCGGCGGAACGGCTGTTCGCCGAGCACGGGGTGTTCGCCGTGTCCAACCGCCAGGTCAGCGAGGCCGCGGGGCAGGGCAACAACACCGCCGTCGGCTACCACTTCGGCACCAAGACCGACCTGGTGCGGGCGATCGCGCGCCGGCACACCGAGCAGATCGAACGGCTGCGCCTGGCCATGGTCGCCGAGGCCGACGGCTCCACCGACGTGCGGGACTGGGTGGCCTGCCTGGTGCGCCCGGTCACCGAGCACCTGGCCGCCCTCGGCAGTCCCACCTGGTTCGCCCGGTTCGGGGCGCAGGTCATGACCGATCCCGCGCTGCGCGAGATCATGATCGACGAGGCCCTCACCGCGCCGTCGCTGCTGCAGGTACTCGACGGCCTCAACCGGTGCCTGCCCGCCCTGCCGGTCGACGTGCGGCTGGAACGCGGCGACATGGCCCGCCAGCTCATGGTGCACATGTGCGCCGAGCGCGAACGCGCTCTCGCCGAGGGCACCGCCACGCCCCGGAACAACTGGCAGGACGCCGCGAGCGGCTTGATCGACGCTATCGTCGGGATGTGGCTGGCACCGGTCACGCGTTGATTTCCGTTGGAATCGCCCACATCCCGCCGAGGAGGATGCTCGTGAAGGTGGCCGTTGACGAGGACAGGTGTTGCGGCGCAGGGCAATGCGCGCTGCTCGCTCCCGAGGTGTTCGACCAGCGGGAGGACGACGGAGTCGTGATCCTGCTGGACGCGGCACCGGCCGAGCAGCTGCGCGCCGCGGTCCGCGAGGCCGCCGGCGTGTGCCCGGCCGCGGCGATCGAGCTCGGCGAGAACGCGTGAACGCCCCCGCCGGCGTGCTGGTGGTCGGGGCGTCCGCCGCCGGGATCGCCACCGCAGACGCGTTGCGCCGCAAGGGATACCGGGATTCCCTGACCCTCCTGGGCGCCGAGTCCCACCTGCCCTACGACCGGCCGCCGCTGTCCAAGCAGGTCCTCTCCGGGACCTGGGAGGCCGAGCGGGTCCGGCTCCGGTCGCCGGAGAAGCTGGCCGAACTGGACGCCGAGATCATCCTCGGCGACCCGGCGGTCGGCCTGGATCCGGCGACGCGCACCGTCCGCACCGCCTCCGGCCGCACCCTGAACGCCGAAACCATCGTCGTGGCAACGGGACTCCGGCCCCGCACGCTGCCCGGCCAGGACGGCCTGACCGGCGTCCATGTGCTGCGCACCGTCGACGACTCCGTCGCCTTGCGGTCGGCCTTGCTGAGCGCGACGCAGGTCGTCGTCGTCGGAGACGGCGTCCTCGGCACCGAAATCGCCGCCACCGCAAGGGGAATGGGTGCGGACGTGACGCTGGTCGGCCCGCAGCCGGTACCGATGGCGAGCCAGTTCGGTTCCCTGGTCGGCGGGCTGCTGGGCGAACTGCACGCCGAGCGCGGCGTCCGGCTGCGGCTGGGCACGGCGGTCGACGGGCTGACCGGGCAAGACGGCCGGGTCACCGGCGTGCGCCTGGACAACGGGGACGAATTGCCCGCCGATGTCGTCGTGGTGGCGCTCGGCGCCGCGCCTGCGACGGAATGGCTCGCGGACAGCGGACTGCGGCTGGACAACGGGCTCGTCTGCGACTCCCGCTGCCGGGCGGCGGAAGGGATCTACGGCGCCGGGGACGTGGCCCGCTGGCAGCACGACGCGCTCGGCGTCTCGCTGCGGCTGGAGAACCGGACGAACGCCACCCTGCAGGCCAACGCCGTCGCCGCCAACATCCTCGGCGAGGACCAGCCCTACGCACCCGTGCCGCACTTCTGGACGGACCAGTACGACACCAAGATCCTGGTCCACGGCCTGCCGACGGCCGCAGCAGAAGCGACCATTGTGGACGGAGATCCGGCGGACCGGCGGTTCGTCGCGATGTACCGCCGCGACGGCGAAGCCGTCGGCGTGCTGGGTTGGAACATGCCCAAGCAGACCCGGTTGCGCCGCAACGAAGTCGTCGAGGCGCTCTCCGCACCGGCCCCATGACGACGACTCAGGAAGGGCGAACGATGATCCCAGTTCGCGAGGAATCGACGGATGTCCCGGAGTTCCCGATGGCCCGGGCGGCGGGCTGCCCGTTCGACCCGCCACCCGACCTGCGGACCCGGCAGGAGGCGGGCCCGCTGGCGAAGGTCCGGTTGTGGGACGACAGCACTCCGTGGCTGGTGACCCGCTACGCCGAGCAGCGGACGCTGCTGGCCGATCCGCGGGTCAGCGCCGACATAACGCGCCCCGGCTACCCGAGTTCGGCGCCGGTCGGCCCGGGCGGATCCAGCGTCAGCTTCATCCTGATGGACGATCCCGAACACGCCCGGCTGCGGCGGATGGTGACCGCGCCGTTCACCGTCAAGCGGGTGGCCGCGATGCGGCCGGCCGTGCAGAAGATCGTGGACGACCTGATCGACGAGATGCTGGCCGGCCCGAACCCGGTGGACCTGGTCGAGGCGTTCGCGCTGCCGGTGCCCTCGCTGGTGATCTGCGAACTGCTCGGCGTCCCCTACTCCGACCACGACTTCTTCCAGGAGAACAGCAAGACCATCATCAAGCGGGACGCGAGTCCCGACGAGCGTGCCGCCGCGCTGGGCCGGCTGGCCGGTTACCTGGACGACCTGGTGAGCGCGAAGCTCGCGAACCCCGGCGACGACCTGCTGTCCCGGCTGGCCGAGCGGGTCGCGGCCGGGGAGCTGGCCCGGGCGGAAGCGGCGCGGATGGGCGTGCTGCTGCTGATCGCCGGTCACGAGACCACCGCGAACATGATCGCCCTCGGCACGCTCGCCTTGCTGGAGCATCCCGAGCAACTGGCGCTGCTGCGCGAAACCGACGACCCGAAGCTGGTCGCCGGCGCGGTCGAGGAACTGCTGCGCTACCTGCACATCACGCACAACGGGCGGCGTCGGGTGGCGCTGGAGGACATCGAGATCGCCGGTCACGTCATCCGCGCCGGCGACGGCCTAATCATGGCCAACGACATCGGCAACCGCGATCCCGAGGCCTTCCCCGATCCCGACCGGCTGGACCTCCGCCGCGACGCCCGCCACCACGTGGCCTTCGGGTTCGGCGTGCACCAGTGCCTCGGTCAGCCGCTCGCGCGGATGGAGCTGCAGGTCGTCTACAGCACGCTCTACCGGCGCATCCCCACCCTGCGGGTGGCCGAAGACCTGGCGCGGATCCCGTTCAAGCACGACGGTTCCGTCTACGGCGTCTACCGCCTGCCGGTGACCTGGTAACCACCCCGAACCCGAGGAGTTTCGATGAAGGTGACCATCGACCAGGACAAGTGCGTCTCGTCCGGTCAGTGCGTGATGGCCGCGGAAGAGGTCTTCGACCAGCGCGACGAGGACGGTGTCGTGGTGCTGCTCAACGCGAATCCGCCCGCCGAACTCGCCGAAGACGTCCGGCAGGCAGCGGTGGTGTGCCCGGCGCTGGCCATCGTCGTGGAGGACTGACGGCGGCGATCGCGCCGCGGCTCGCCAGCGGCGCGATCGCTCGTTCTGGGGATTCCCCCGCTAGGCGCTTCGGTATTGCGATGGATTGACGCCGTAGCGGTCGCGGAAGGCCTGCCGCAGGGTCTCGGTGGACTTGAATCCGCAGCGGCGTGCGATGGCGTCCAGCGGCAGGCCCGTCGAGCCCAGCAGCTGCGCCACCGCCTCGGTGCGCGCCGCGCGGACGAACTGGGCGGGCGTGGTGTCGAGGTGCCGGGCGAACAACCGCCGCACGTGCCGCTCGCTCATCCCGACGCGCTCCGCCAACGCCGCCAACGACAGGTCCGCGTTCAGGTTGCCGGTGACGTAGTTCGCCAGGTCGAGCACCGCCGCGTCGCCCGGCACGCCGGCGGAGAGGTACATGCTGATCTGGGCCTGGTTGCCCGGCCGGTGCAGGTAGGTGACGAGAGTCCGCGCCACCTCCCTGGCCAGCGACGGCCCGTGATCTTCGGCGATGAGGCTGAGGCTGAGGTCGAGACCGCTGGTGACCCCGGCCGAGGTGTAGAACCGGCCGTCCTTTATGTACAGCGGCGCCGAGTCGATGGTCACCGCCGGGTAGGCCGCGGCGATCCGCGCCGCGTGCGCCCAGTGGGTGGCGACGCGCCTGCCGTCGAGCAGGCCGGCGGCCGCCAGCACCGACACACCGGTGCAGATCGACACCACCCGCCTGCTGTTCCGGGCGATCCGGCGCACCTGCTCGACGACCGCGGCGTCCTCGCAGGCCGCGAAGTGACCGTATCCCCCGGCGACGATCAGGGTGTCGACGTCGGGCCCGACGTGCTCCAGCGCCCGGTCCGGTGTCAGGGTGATGCCGCAGGAGCTGCGAACCGGCCGGGCGCCCGCGGTGACGAGCTCGACCCGGTAGCCCGGCTCGGCGCCGAACCGGCCGGCCGAGGCAAACGCGTCGCCAGGGCACGCCACGTCCAGCAGTTCGACGTCCGGATACGCCACCACGACGACGCGCCGGTATCCCGCTGTCATCTGCTTCAAACCCTCCTCGGCGGACCTGGTGCGCAGGATTGCGGACATCGACGGCACCGCAGGCCCGCGGCCGTCGGCAGCCTAGCCGCATGACGGTTCGCCATGCCGTGACGGCGGAACGGGCCGGGTACGGCCTGCTCGCCGGCTTGTACACGGCCCAGTTCCTCGGCACGGGTTTCTTCGCCACGGCTCTCGCTTCCATCCTGCGCGATCGCGGCGTGCCGCTGGACCGGCTCGGCCTGCTGCAGGCGGCGCTGATGGTGTCTGCACTGCGGATGCTCTGGGCTCCGCTGGTGGACCGGTTCGGCTCCGCCTCGCGCGGGCACTACCGGTCGTGGTTGCTGGTGCTGCAACCTGCGATGGCGGTGACGTTGCTGTGGCTGGCCGTCCTGGATCCGGTGGCCGATCTGGATCTGATCATCTTCGCCGGGCTGGTCACGGCCGCGCTGTCGGCCACCCAGGACATCGCCGTCGACGCGCTCGCGGTTCGGCTGCTGCGCCCCGATCAGCAGGGCTTGGCGAACGGGGTGCAGGTTGCGGCCGGTTACGCCGGAAGCCTCGTCAGCGGCGGGCTTTCGCTGCTGGTGTACGACTGGCTGGGCTGGGTCGCGGCGGTGCTGGTGCTCACCGCGATGACGGCGGTGCCCGGGTTCCAGCTGCTTCGATTCCGCGAGCCGCGGGCGAAGCCGACCGGGGCGAGCCTGCGCGCGCGGTACGTCGCGCTGCTCGATCTGCTCCGCGACCGGCGGCTGGCGATGTGGATGCTGGTGGTGCAGCCCTGTTGCTGGGCGGGGATTTTCGCGGCCTACTCGCTGGTGGGCCCGATGCTGGTGGATGCGGGCTGGTCGCTGTCCGAGATCGGCTGGGTCACCAGCATCGCCGGTGACGCGGTGGCCATGCTCGGCGCCGTGATCGCCGGCGCCGTCGTCGCCCGCCTCGGCAGCCGGGTGTGCCTCGTCCTCTTCGGACTGTCGCAGGTGGTGGCGTTGCTCTCGTTGTTCCCGCTGGCGTTCGGCTCCGGGCCGATCGTGGCGACGAGCGCGGCGATCCTGCTGTTCAAGGTCGCGTACGCGGCGTCGGCCACGGTGATCGGGACCGTGTCGATGCGGCTGTGCCGCCCGTCGATGGCCGGTGCCGACTACAGCGCCATGGCCGCGGTCGGCTCGGTGGTCGCCTTCGCCGCCGGAGCGGTGGCGCTGACGGCGGCCGGTGCATTCGGATATCCGGCGGCGCTGGCCGCGGCGGCGGCGCTCGCGCTCGCCGGGGTGCTCGCCGTGCGGTGGATGCCCTGACCGATCCCGGGCATTCGCCCCGAGGCGTCAGCCGGTGGCGATCCGGCCGGCTTTGCTCGCGGTGGCGTGCAGGATGGCGCGGCGGATCAGAAGTCGAGCTTCTACTGGCTTTTCGACAACCGCCAAGCCCTGGTCGACGCGGCGCTGGAACGCTGGGAACGCGTGGAGACCGATGAGGTCATCCCCAGGCTGGCCGCCGTCGCGGACCCCGCCGAACGGCTCCGCCTGCTGGTCGAGACCGCCTTTTCGGCCGGCCGCAGCGGCACGCTCGCACTGCGGTTGCTCGTCGACACCGTCAACCCGGCGGCCCGCTCCGTCGCCGAGCGGGTCACCCGCAAGCGGATCGCCAGCATCGAAGAAGCGCTGGCCGAACTCGGCCGCCCGGCCGACCAGGCCCGGCACCTCGCCGCCGCATACGCGATCTACCTCGGCACGGCCACGTTGAACAGCGCCTCCGCCGCGCCCGAGGACACCAAGTCCTATGTGGACACCGTGCTCGAATCCTTCGGCGTACCGGCGAATCGCTAGCGCAGCTGCGCCGGCAAATGAAGAAGCACACGACCTGCGCGCCCCGCACAGCGCGAACAACCGCAGGTCGTGTGCTTCCAGACCGACTCAGTCGGAATGCGTGCCGCTCGCCGCGGTCTGCGGCAGCGGCGTCCCGCGCGGCGGGATCGCGTCGGCCTCGGCCGGATCGACGTTCGCCAGCGAGCCGTCGGCCGCGCTGTGCGCGATGGCCAGCATGGACCGCAGCGCCGAGTCGATCTGCGCCTGCTCGTGCTCCGCGCCCATGTCGCTCAGCTCGATGAGCACGCTGCCGCTGCCGCGCAGGCCGTAGGCGTTGCGGGCGATGCCCTGGTAGTCGCCGCCCGGGTACTGCGACACGTTCGCGCCGCCCTCGGTCATCGAGTGCTGCGCCACCACCGAAATCTGCTTGGCCAGCGCGATGTCGTCCGCTTCGACGCCGGGGGTCGTCGGCCACAGCAGCGACGCGGTGATCTCGCGGCCCGCGTCATCGACGTAGCGGCCCTGCATGTGGTAGTCGACCACGATCTGCGGCTGGAACTGCGCGTAGTGCCGCTGGATCAGGCCGGCCTCGGTGGCCGGGTTGTCCTCGGGCGCGACCGCCGGGTCGTGGTAGCGGTTGATGTCGTAGCCCTTGCCCGCCTCGCCGAACTCCGGATCGGCGTCGGGCGCGTAGTTGTAGCGCCAGTTCTGCTCGTGGCCGTCGGGATTGGCCCGCACCACGATGTCGACGGTCACCTGCGACCGCAGCCAGCGCTGGTAGTCGCTCCGGCCGACGCCGACGTCACGCAGGAACTCCAGCGCGGCGGGTGTGCCGAGCGGCTCGTCGCCGTGCTGCTGGGTGACGTAGAGGATGCGCAGCGGCCCGTCGCCCACCCGCGCGCTCCACACCGGCCTGCCCTGGTTGGACTTGCCGATCGCGTTCACCTGGATCGCGCCACGGCTCCGCCACTGGAGCTCCTGCAACTCCCGGGCGAGCTCCTCCGTGCTGGGCCGCGGGTCGACCCGTCCGGGCGACGCGGCCTGCGAAGGCGCGACGAACCCCAGGACGGAAAGGACTGCTACGACAACGGAAAGCAGCGCTATGCGCGTCGACTTCACCATGACGCAGGAGTCTGCCCCGCCGAACGTCCGCACCACAAGATCCGCACGCCGATTCCATTGCGTCGGCAACGATCCGGCGACGTGAATCCGGCGTCCTCAGCAGATCGTGCCCGGCCGCGCCGCGGTGGCCCTGAGCAGCTCCTGCAACAGGTCGAAGTCGATGCCGTCCGGCCTGCGGAATCGCAGGCAGCCCTTGCCCATGTCCTGCGCGGCCAGCCGTTCCTCGAACGCCTCGCGGACGTCGCTGCGCATGAGGTAGAAGGAGATGTACTGCTTCTGGCTGGCGAACGCGATCTCAGCGGTGCCGTCGCGCTCGTACACGGGCATCCCGTAGGCCATGACCTCGTCGAAGCCCTCCAGCTCCGCTCGGCACAGCTGCCGCAACCTGGTCAGGGCGTCCCTGCGTCCCGCCGGCACCTCGGCCAGATAGCCGTCCACATCATTCGCCTTGCTCTGCACCATTCGACGAGGCTATGCCACTTTTCGCCTGATCAATTCCCAGGCGCGCAGGGCGTCGCACCGGGCCGGTTTCGGCGAGACGGCCGGCGAGGAACGCGCGCTCGGCGTCGTTGTCGGCCAGCGCGAGTGCGCGCTCGTACGCCTCGGCAGCCTCGGCCCGGCGGCCCAGTCGGCGCAGCAGGTCGGCCTTGATCGCGGGCAGGTAGCGGTAACCGGCTAGCCGCCCGTCCTGTTCGAGTGCCTCGACCTCGGCCAGCGCGGACGCGGGCCCGTCGACCATCCCGACCGCGACGGCGCGGTTGAGCGCGACCACCGGCGACGGCCACACCTTCAGGAGTTCGTCGTAGAGCACCAGGATCTGCGCCCAGTCCGTGTCGCCGTACGTCGGTGCCGTCGCGTGCAGCATCGCGATGGCGGCCTGCAGGGCGAAACGTCCGGGGCTTCCGCCGCGGAGTGCTCCGTCGACCAGGTCGTGCGCCTCGGCGATGGCCTGCTGGTCCCAGGCCGAACGGTCTTGGTCCGCCAACAGCAGCAGGCGCCCGTCCGCGGCGGTGCGGGTGGCGCGGCGGGCGTGGTTCGCCAGCAACAGCGCGAGCAGGCCCCGGGCTTCGCGCTCGTCCGGGATCAGGTCGCAGAGCATGCGCGCCAGGTCGAGCGCCCGCTCGGCGAACTCGTCGTTGACCAACGTCGGTCCTGTCGGCGCGGTGTGGCCGGTCGTGTGCAGCAGGTGGATCGTCGTGAGGGCCGTGTCCAGCCGTTCCGGCAACCGAGCCGGGTCAGGCATTTCGAAGGGGATCCGCGCCGCCGCGATCTTCTTCTTCGCCCGCGTGATCCGGGCCGCCATGGTCGGCTCCGGAACCAGGAACGCCTTCGCAGTGTCCGCGGTCGTGACGCCGCAGACCAGTCGCAGCGTGAGCGCGACCTGGGCCTCGGGCGCCAACGCCGGGTGGCAGCAGAGGAACACCAGCCGCAGCCGGTCGTCCGGCACCACCGCGCCGGTCGAGGGTTCGGCTTCGACCGGCTCCACCAGCAGATGCAGCTTCGACCGCAGCGTTCTGGCTCTGCGCAAGGCATCCAACGCGTTGTGCCGGGCCGCGGTGGTCAGCCACGCCCCCGGCCTGGCCGGCACGCCGCCGCTCATCCAGGAGTCGAGCGCGGCGACGTACGCGTCCTGGACGCATTCCTCGGCCAGGTCGAGGTCTCGGGTGACGCGCACCGTCGCGGCGAGCACCGCGGCCCACTCGCGACGGTGCGCGTCGTCGATCGCCTGCCGAACGGACGTCACGCTTCGAGCAGCGGCCGCACCTCGACCGCGCCATCCATGATCGGGAGCAGCTTTCCGATGGCGATCGCCGTTTCGAGGTCCTCGGCCTCCACGACGAAGAACCCGGCGATCACCTCCTTGCTCTCGATGAACGGGCCGTCGGTGACCGTGCCGCTCTTGTGGACCGTCCGCGCCGTCGCGCTGGGCTGCATCCCGTGCTCGTGCACGACCTTCGCGCCCATCGCGGCGATCTTCTCCCCGGCGCGGATGTTGGCCTCCATGACCTCGGGCGGGATGTCTGCCACGCCGCCGGGGGTTTCCTTCTCGTAGATCAGAATCGCGTACTGCGGCATCGCTGGTCCTGTTCGTCGTGTCGGCCGGTCACCAGTTCCCGGTCTCCGGGCCCATCGTGCCTCGTCCGAGCTTGCCATCCCGCACATAGGTGCTGATCAGGACGCCGCCGCTCGATGTCGTGGTGTCCGCCAGCCGGAGCCCGGCCGGAACCGTGCCCGTCGCGAACAGCCGCTTGCCTGAGCCGATGAGCACCGGGAAGACCAGCAGGTGGAACTCGTCGACGAGGTCGTGCTCGAGCAGCGTCTGGATCAGGCCGCCGCTGCCGTGGACCTGGATCTCGCCGCCCTCGCCCCGCTTGAGCTCGTCGACCGCCGCGACGACGTCACCGGTGAGCAGCGTCGAGTTCCGCCACGACAGGGAATCCAAGGTCCTCGACGCGACGTACTTGGGCAAGCCGTTCATCTTCGCCCCGATGGGGTCGTCGGCGGCGGCCAGCGGCCAGCTGGCGGCGAAGATGTCGTAGGTCCGGCGCCCGAGCAGCAGCGCACCCGCCCTGCCGACCAGCTCGGTCATCAACCGGATGAGCTGCTCGTCGAAGTGCGGCACCGACCAGCCGCCGTGCTCGAACCCGCCATCGCGGTCCTCATCGCCGCCGCCCGGCGCCTGCATGACCCCGTCCAGGGACAGGAATTCGGTGACCATGAGCTTTCGCATGTCGTTTACCTCCATCGGTGCTAACGGGCGCTGGTAGAGACGCCCCACCAACTACGGCGAACGAGCCCACCCGGAATCGACACGCCCCGCGAACCGATTGTGGGCCGACGACGCCCACTCCTGCCGGTCCTCGACCGGGGCGAGCAGCTCGTCGCGCACGGCAGGCGAATTGGCCCGGGTTCTCTTTCCGGGAATGCACCAGATCCGCGGTCGTTTCCGCCCCTAGGGTCGTGGTGTGGCAACTCGCTTTTCCCGGGAAGGGCTGCTGGATTCGTGACGACCTGCGACGATCCGGTGTCCGCGACCGATGGCCGGTCGACCACCAAGGGCTGGCTCGCCGTGCTGGCCGTGACCCTGGGCATCTTCTCCCTGATGACCTCCGAACTGCTGCCGGTGGGCCTGCTCACGCCGGTCGGCTCCGCGCTGGACGTGTCGGAGGGCACCGCGGGCCTGATGCTGACCGTTCCCGGCCTGGTCGCCACCGTCTCGGCGCCGCTGGTCACGGTCGCGACCGGCCGCCTCGACCGCCGTGTCGTGCTGGCGGTGCTGATCGGCCTGGTCGGCGCGGCCAACCTCGCCTCCGCCTTCGCGACCGACTTCACGACCGTCCTGATCGCCCGCTTCCTGATCGGCGTCAGCGTCGGCGGATTCTGGTCCGTATCCGGCGGAATCGCGTTGCGCCTGGTGCCGGAGCGGCACGCGCCCCGGGCTACCGCGGTCATCTTCGGCGGTGTCGAAACCGCGTCCGTCTTCGGCATTCCCATCGGCACGTTCCTCGGCGACCTCACCGGGTGGCGCAACGCGTTCGCGGCCGTGGGCACTCTCGGGCTGGTCTCCCTGGTCTGCATAGCCGTCCTGATGCCGAAGGTGCCGGCCCGGCGGACCATCGGATTCGCCGACCTGCCGAGGGTCTTCCTGGGCAACGCGGGCGTGCGGGCCGGCATCGCCGTCACGTTCCTCGGCGTCACCGGCCACTTCCTGGCCTACACGTTCGTCCGGCCGATCCTCCAGGAAGACGGCGTCGACGGCGCGATGATCGGCGTGCTGCTGCTGGCATTCGGCGTCGCCGGGATCTGCGGCAACTTCGTCGCCGGAGCGCTCATCACCAAGCGGATGCGGCAGACCGCCGCAGGCATCGCCGCGATCCTCGCCCTGGCCATGGTCGTCCTCGCCGTCGTCGACAACACCGCCGTCACCGCAGCCGCCATCCTGGCGCTGTGGGGCATCGGCTACGGCGCGCTGCCGGTCACCTTCCAGACCTGGATCCTCAAGGCCGCCCCGGAGACCACCGAGGCGGCATCCTCGCTGTACGTCTCCACGTTCAACCTGTCGATCGCGCTCGGCTCGCTCGTCGGCGGCCTGGCCGTCGACGGCATCGGCACCACGAGCGTGCTGTGGTTCGGCGCAGCACTCGCCATCCTCGCCCTGTTCGTGGTGGGAGGATCCCGCCGCGCCAAGGCCGCCACCTCATGACGGAAGTCCACAAGGGACACTTCGATCTCAGGGCCGGATCTGCAGCCCCGGAAACCGCCGCGTGCGCTCCTCGCAGTAGACGCGCAAGCCGTCGACCAGGGCGTGAATGGAAGGCCGCGCGTAGTGCGCGGCGTCCCAGCCCGCGTGGAGGGGCACGGTCAGCGGCCCTTCTGAGGTGCGCACGATCAGGTCCCGCAGGCCGAACCGGGCCTCGTCGGTGACCAGGCAGATCCCGCGGCCCGCCGCGGCAAGGGCCTGGGCGAAGGCCGAGGAACCGGTCTCGACGACACCCGCAGGCGTCAGGTCCTCCCGGCTGATGGCCTCGTCGACGACCAGCCTGGCCACGTTCGACCGGGTCATCACGATCAGCGGCTCGGCGACCAGTTCGGCGAGGGCGATCGTGGTGCGCCCGCCCAGCGGGTGATCGGCGGGAACCTGGGCCATGACCGGCGTGCGCCCGAGGAACGCCGACTCCAGCGACGCCGGAGCCGGGAACGTCGAGATGCCGATGTCGGCGTCGCTGCGCATCAGCGTGTCGAAGACCCTGCTCGGCTCCTCCTGGATGGCGTCGCGGAGCGTGGGCCCGGCCGCGCCGCCGCCCGCCATGAACGGGGCCAGCAGGGACGCGACCGTGGCGGGAGCGGCGACCACGGTGAGCGCCGCCTCCTCCCCCTCGCCCATGACGGCCATCGTCTCGGCGGCCTGTTCGGCGCGGCGCACCAGGTCCTGGGCGATCGGGCGGAAGCGGCGGCCGGCGGCGTTGAGCGTCAACGATCCGGGACGACGCGTGAACAGCGAAACCCCCAGGTCCCGCTCCAGGGCGCTCAGCTGGCGCGACAGCGAGGGCTGCGCGACGTGCACCTTGCGGGCCGCGGCCGTGACCGACTCGGCCTCGGCGACGGCGAGGAAGTAGCGCAGCACCCGGAGCTCCACGGCGGCCTCCCCTCTCATCATGCCTCCGAGGCATGAGATTGCTAGCAATCAAGTATTAGACGACATCAGGGGCCGAACTCAAACTATGGGCTGTCCACAGCCCACCTGGCTCCTCCGGTGAGAACCCGCACCGAAGGCTCCGCGACCGCCGGAGACCCCATGAACGTCCCACACCCCGCCGGGGGCGCCCGCGCTTCGAGCCAAGCCCGCCGCGCTGGTCTCGCCTCGTTCGTCGGCACCACCATCGAGTGGTACGACTTCTACATCTACGGAACGGCGTCCGCGCTGGTCTTCGGGAAGCTGTTCTTCCCCGAGGTGTCGCCCGCCGCGGGCGTGCTCGCCTCCTTCGCGACGTTCTGGGTCGGCTTCCTCGCCCGGCCGCTCGGCGGCATCATCTTCGGCCACTTCGGCGACCGCATGGGTCGCAAGGGCACGCTGGTCACCACGCTGCTGATGATGGGCGTCGCCACCTTCCTGATCGGCGTGCTGCCCACCCACGCGCAGATCGGCGTCGCCGCCCCGTTCCTGCTGGCGCTGCTGCGCGCCGTCCAGGGCATCGCCGTCGGCGGCGAGTGGGGCGGCGCGGTCCTGATGGCGTCCGAGAGCGCGCCGAAGGGCCGGGGTTCGCTCTTCGCGATGCTCGTGCAGCAGGGCTCCCCGGCCGGGGCGATCCTGGCCACGCTGGTCTTCCTGGCCGCGGGCACCCTGGACGACGCGGCCTTCGCCTCGTGGGGGTGGCGCGTGCCGTTCCTGCTGTCGGGGCTGCTCGTCGTGGTCGGCCTGCTGATCCGCATGAAGGTCGAGGAGTCCGGCGAGTTCGAGCGGGTCAAGGACAGCGGCGATGTGGTGCGGCTCCCGGTCGCCGAGGTGCTGCGCACCTCCTGGCGGACCGTGCTGCTCGGCATCGGCGCCTCGATCATGGGCATCTCGGCCGCGTACTTCACCAACACGTTCGTGCTCTCCTGGACCACCAACGAGCTGCAGATGAACCGGCAGACGATGCTGTACGTCCTGCTCGCGATCTCGGTGGTGCAGTTCCTGTGGCAGCCGATCGCCGCGCTGATCTCCGAGCGGGTCGGCGAGGCCCGGTTCATGGTGTGCTCGCTGCTGGTCAACGTCGCCTTCGCCGTCCCGATGTTCTTGCTGATCAACACAGCGCGGCCGCTCCTGGTCTTCGCCGGCATCGCGCTCGCCATCGTCAGCGGCTCCGGGTACTACGCCGTGCTGGCCGGGTTCCTCGCCCGCGCCTTCCCCTCCCGGATCCGCTACACCGGCATCTCGCTGTCCTACCAGCTCTGCTCGACGCTCATCGGCGGCACGACGCCGTTCGCGGCCCAGGCCCTGCTGACCTCCAGCGGCGGTTCCTTCTGGCCGGTGGCCGGGTTCTACGTGGCTCTGCTGCTGATCACGACCGCGTGCGTCGCCGGTCTCGCCCGCTTCGGCGCGCGGCGAGCAGACCAGGAGCAACCCGCCCCGGCGATCGCCTGACCCATCCCGAGAAGGAGTTGACCAACCGTGCACCTAGACGCGATTTTCCACAATGGACGGTTCACGACCCTCGACCCGGATCGCCCCGCGGCCCACACCGTCGGCGTCCTGGGCGGCCGGATCGCCGCGCTCGACGAGGAGGTGGCGGGCTGCGCGTCCGACGTCGTGGTCGACCTCGGTGGCGCGCACGCCGTGCCGGGCTTCAACGACGCGCACCACCACCTCAGCCTGGTCGGCAAGGGACTGCGCGAGCTGGACGTCTCCTACGGAGCCGCGCCAAGCCTCGACGCGCTCTACCAGGCCGTGGCCGAGCGGGCGGCGACGCTGCCGGCCGACGCGTGGGTGATGGGCTCGGGCTACGACCAGAACAAGATCGGCGACCACCCGACCGCCGAAGCGCTCGACCGGGCCGCCCAGGGCCGCCCGGTCTGGCTGATGCACACCTCGCACCACATGGCCGTGGCCAGCACGGCGGCGTTCGCGCGGGCCGGGTTCACCGATCTCACCGACGTGCCCGACATGCCGGGCGGCCACGTCGTGCGCGACGCGGGCGGACGCGCGGAGGGGCTGCTCCAGGAGACCGCGATGCAGCTGGTCGAGCGCGTGCTCCGGCCGGAACCGTCCGAGGAGTGGGTCGCCAACATCGCCGCCGCCTCGAAGGCCGCGCTCGCGATCGGCCTGACCAGCGCGACGGAGCCGGGCATCGGCGTCGTCGACGGCATCGGCAACGGCCCCGCCGACCTGGATTCCTTCATGCGGGCCCGGGAACGCGGCCTGCTCGGCGTCCGCATGACGGTCATGCCCTACATCACCGCACTGCGCGACTGCGGCGCGTTGGAGCCGGGCAACACCTGGTACGGCCTCGACTTGGGCCTGCGCACCGGCTTCGGCGACGAGTGGCTGCGCATCGGGCCGACGAAGATCCTCTCCGACGGTTCGCTGATCGGCCGGTCCGCGGCGATGTGCTGCGACTACCACGACTCCCCCGGCAACAGCGGGCTGCTGCAGTACGAGCAGGAGCAGATCCGCCGCTACATCGTCGAGGCGCACCGCTGCGGCTGGCAGGTCGCCACGCACGCCATCGGCGACGCCGCCCTGGACATCGCCCTCGACTCGTATGAGGAGGCGCAGCGGCTGCACCCGCGCGCCGATGTGCGCCACCGGATCGAGCACGCTGCGGTGACGAGTACGGAGCAGGTCGCCCGGATCGCCGAGCTCGGCCTGATTCCGGTGCCGCAGGGCCGGTTCCTGTCGGAGATCGGCGACGGCATGCTGGCGGCCCTCGGCCCGGAGAGGGGCCAACTCGCCTACCGGATGCGCTCGTTCCTGGACGCGGGCGTGGAACTGCCGGGCTCCACGGATGCGCCGGTGGTCGCGCCCGACCCGCTGCTGAGCATCCACGACATGGTCAACCGGCGCACCGCCTCTGGCGCGCCGATCGGCCCGCACGAGGCGGTGACGGCGCACGAGGCGCTGCGCGCCTACACGATCGGCTCGGCCCACGCCGTCCACGAGGAGCGCATCAAGGGAACTCTCGCCCGGGGCATGCTCGCCGACTTCACGGTCCTCAGCGACGACTTGCTGAGCGTGGCACCGGAACGCATCGGTGAGCTCACGGTGGGCGCGACCGTGGTCGGCGGGCGGGTCGCCCACGACACCGGAGCGTTGAAGATCGCCTGAAAGCACCCGGCCGCAGCCGCCGCACAGACCTGCTGCGGCTGCGGTCGGTGGTGTTGCGGGTTGTCGATCTCGGCGTGCCGACCCCGGGACAAACCGGCCAGCACCTCCAGCTCGCGGACGTTCAACCGGTCCAGCGGCTTGGCGCTGGGCGGAACCGGCGCGTCGAGCAGATGCGACGGGTCTGGCCAGCTGGATTGCACAACGCCACGCTAGCCCGAAGGGCAGCGGGCCGAACTGCCCATCCGGATGGTCGGCGCTACTCGTCCGAGCAGTGCGCCCGCGCCGGCACGGGTCAAGACTGGGTCCCGACACGACGACCCGCCGCGACCCGGGTCGTCCTTCATCACCGGAGGGATCCCATGCGTGCCATCGAATTCGCCACCTACGGCGGCCCCGACGTGCTGGAACTGCGGGAGGTTCCCGTTCCCGAGCCCGGCCCCGGGCAGGCCCGGGTCGCCGTCCGGGCCGCCGGGGTCAACCCGCTGGACTGGAAGCTCCGCAGCGGGGCCATGTCGGATGTCGCCCCGCTGGCGTTCCCCCACCGGCCCGGTCTCGAATTCGCCGGCGTCGTCGATGCCGTCGGCGATGGCGCACCGGTCGAAGTGGGCGACGAGGTGCTCGGCTGGTCCGAGACCGGCAGCTACGCCGAGTACGCGCTGTCCTCGGTGCTCACCCGCAAGCCCGAATCTTTGACCTGGCGGGACGCGGCGGCGCTGCCCGTGGCCGGCGAGGCGGCGCTGCGCGGGCTGCGGCTGCTCGAAGTCGGCGCGGGCGACGTCCTGCTCATCCACGGCGCCAGCGGCGCGGTGGGCGCTCTCGCCACGCAGCTCGCCGTCGCCCGCGGTGCCACGGTCATCGGAACCTGCGGCGACAGCGGCACGGAGTTCGTCCGGTCCCTCGGCGCGACTCCGGTCCGCTACGGCGACGGCCTGGTCGAGCGGGTGCGCGAGATCAGCCCGGGGGTGGACGCGGTGCTCGACGCCGCAGGGCACGGCGCGCTGCCGGATTCGGTGGAACTGCGCGGCGGGACCGACCGGATCGTCACGCTCGCCGATCCGGCTGCGTTCGGCATGGGGATCACCTTCTCCGGCGGCGAACCCGGCGACCAGAACAGTGCGGTGCTGCGCGAACTGGTCGACCAAGTCGCGTCCGGCAGGCTGCGGATCCGCCACGCCCGCTCCTACCCGCTGGCCGAGGCGGCGCGGGCGCACGACGACAGCGCCACCGGCCACAGCGGCGGAAAGCTCACCCTCGACATCGGCTGAGGCGGGTCAGATTCCCGGCGCGATGATGCTGTCGTAGGGCGTGGTCAGGTGTTGCGGCGGGCGGGACAGGTGCAGTGCGGTGTGGTAGCAGCCCTCGGTTTCCTTCCCGGTGGGGTCGGCGCCGGTGGCCGCGACGGCGGCGATGGCGTAGCGCTGCTCCTCCGGGTCGGTGAACCGGCGTTGCACGAGGGTGCGTTCCGCATCGACCTCGGTGACCAGCCCGTGTTCGGCGAGGGCGTCGGCGATGGGCCGGTAGGTCCCGGTGCGCAGGACGAAGGCGGCCACCCATGCCGGTTCGGCGGCCGCGTGCAGCAGCTGGTGGAAGGTCCGGGCGGAGAGGAAGCTCATGCCACCGGTCACGGTGATCAGGTTTGCCGAGGCGGCGGCCCGCAGGAACGCCGGAGACGCGGTCTCGGTCTCCAGGTTCTCGGTGAAACCGGCGTCGAGCAGGCCGACGGCCACCGCGTAGTCGATCGCGGGAGCGGCAATGTCCAGGCCCACCACCGGGACGGTGTCCTCGCGGCGACGGGCCGCGTAGAAGTGCTTGTCGCGCTCGATCAGTTCGGCGGTCTCCAGCTCGGCCACGTGCGGTGAGGTGTAGTGGGTGTGGAGGTCGTCGAAGGTCAGGTGGTGGTTGAGCAACGCGGCGTTGACACCGTAGGAGCAGCACAGGTCCAGCACCGTCACCGGCCCGGACATCGCCCGTTCCGCCAGAAGGCGGCGGAAGACCGGTTGGGCGTGATGCGGAGTCCGGTAACCGAACCGGCCGAGGCTGCTGAAATAGGCGCGAGGGTCGGGTTGGTCGTAGATCTCGTCGAACGGAGTCCTGTTTCCTCGAGGCTGCGACATGCCTCGATTCTGGCAGCACGCCCGGTCCCCCCGAGAGCCGCTGATCATCGACAACACCTTCGGGCCAGCGCTTGGTCCAAGTAAGTGATAATGACGAGATCACGGCCTTCACCGGCTCCTGCGGCACGATTCACCGTGCTCTCGCTGCGCGCGAGACGACCTCATTTCGCAATTTCCGAGCGGAGACCGTTTCCATTGCTCTCGTTTCTGCTCCGATGTGGACCTGATTTGCCCGCAGGAGAAGGACGAAGATTTCTCTCGAGTCGGGTGCCGGGCTTTCTTCGTCCGGCACCCGCCCGCGTTCCTCCTCAGGCGGCGCGTCTGCGGCGGGGCCGCCGCGTCGAGCCGGCCGGCAGCGCAGCGGCCTCATCGCCGCCGGCACTTGCGCCTGCGGGACCGGTAGTGGCGGCGCCCCAGGTGAACGTCGCCGCCGTGTTGGCCGGTAGGTCGTAGGCGAAGGACTGGCCCGCCCAGTTCACCACCACGTTTTGCGTGGCGTCGGTGGTGTTGTAGGCGATCAGCGCCTTGGAGCCGTCCGGGTTGCGCCAGGCGACGTTGCGCACCGCCGGATCGTCGTTGGTTTGGATGCGCACCGCGCCTGGCTCGACGAACTTGGTCAGGTGGCCCGTCGAGTAGTACTCGATCTCGTAGTCCACCTGGCCGTGCTGGCCATCTCCATTGTGGACGGTGATGAGCCCGGTGCAGACGTCGCAACCGCCGTTGTGCGGGCCGCTGTTCTGGTCCACCGCGAGGCTCCACTTCACCACGCTGCGGCCCCAGTTCCGCGTGTAGTCGATGATGTTGAGCATGTCCTCGGCCTGCTGGTCGCCGATCCAGGTGCCGCCAGAATGCTCGGTGTCGTAGGACTTCACGTCGGGGAACTCGTCGTGCGCGCGGGTCTGCGCGGACACGTCGCCGCCGTAGCCGTGCCAGGCGATGCCGCCGAACAGCGGATCGCCGACGATCTGCGGGTCCTGCAGCTGCGGGCGGGCCCAGGTGTCGTAACCGTCCCAGTTCCAGTCCATGACCAGCGTCTTGGTGCCGATCCCGGCGTCCCGGAACGCCGGCCACAGCGCGTTCTTGGTGAAGTAGACCAGGCCTTCGGTGTTCCACTGCATCGACGGGTAGCCGGGGCAGCAGCCGGGCTCGTTCTGCGGCGACACGTAGTCGATCGGCACGCCTCGCGCCTGGTACTCCTGCACGTACTTGGCGAAGTACCGGCCGTACTCGCCGTAGTACTGCGCCTGCAGCCAGCCCTGGTGCAGGTTGCCGTTGTCCTTCATCCACGCGGGCGCGCTCCACGGCGAGGCCATGATCTTCATCGCCGGGTTGAGCTCCTTCGCGCGCTTGGTCAGCGGGAGCACGTCGGCCAGGTCGTGCGCGATGGAGAAGTCGCCGACGTCGCAGCAGGTTTCGTCGAAGGAGTAGTCGAACCTCGCGAGGTCGGAGGAGCCCATCGGGTTGCGCAGGAACGAGAGCCCGATGCCGGCGTTCGGGTCGAACAGGCGGCGCATGGTGTCCTCGCGGGTGGCGTCGGACAACGCGCCGCTGGAATTCATCAGCCACGCCGCGGTGTCGGTGAACGACGCGCCGGCGCCCTCGAACTCCTGGAACGTGCCGGATTCGTCGACGCCGATGGTGGCCTGGCCGGTTCCGCCGCCCGGCCCGAATTCGACCGGCGCCTGCTGCTCCAGGCCGCGGGTGACGACGCGGCCGCCGGGATCGGAGGTGGTGGTGAGCCAGATGTCCACGGTTTCACCGGCGGCCTGCGCGGGCAGGGCGGCGCCGAGGATCGCCAGCGACGCGGCGCTCAGCAGGATTACCAGTCTTCCCAGTGGTTTTCGGTGCACGGAGGTCACGGGCAGCTCCTCGGCGAACGGGACGTGCCGGCATTTTGTTGTCAACGACAACAAAGAGTGCCACGGCCCGGCCGCCCCGACAAGGGATCACCGCCGACTCCGCGTCAGCCGGCCTCCTCGATGGCCTTCGGCAGGTTCCAGAGGCCGCTCGCGGTGCCGTTGGACACGTGCTCCTCGTAGACCTCGACCTTGTGGTTGATAAGGTCGAGGCAGCTGGTGAGCTCGTTGATGCGGTCGACGACCTGCCGCTGGTGCTCGCGCAGCAGCGCGAGCCGCTCGTCCTCGTTGCCGGGACCGCGGCGGACCAGCTCGGCGAGGTGCCGGATTGTCGCCAGCGGCATCCCGGAGGCGCGGAACTTGGTGCAGTTGACCAGCCACTCCACGTCCAGCTGGCGGTAGACGCGGCGGCCGCTGGAGTTGCGCCGCACTGGGCCGATCAGCAGGCCTTCGCGTTCGTAGAAGCGCAGGGCGTGCACGCTCAGCCCGGTGCGTTCCACTACCTGCCCGATGCTGAGCTCCGAGGCGCTTTGGGTCATGCCGGGAGCCTACTGATTTGACCTAGAGAGAGCTCTAGCTCATAGCTTTCGCCACATGACAGCAACTCCGACCACAACACCTCAGGGCAAGATCGGCTCCGGGTTCGGTGCCCGCAGCACCGCCGCCGAAGTCCTGCACGGGATCGACCTCACCGGGAAGCTCGCGATCGTCACGGGCGGCTACTCGGGCCTCGGCCTGGCGACCACCCGCGCGCTCACCGACGCGGGCGCGCACGTCGTCGTCCCCGCCCGCCGGGTGGCCGAGGCGCGGGAAACCCTCGGCGATGTCGAGGTGGCCGAGCTGGACCTCGCCGATCTGGGCAGCGTCCGCAGCTTCGCCGAGCGGTTCCTCGCCTCGGGACGCGGCATCGACCTGGTCATCAACAGCGCCGCGACCATGGCGTGCCCGGAGACGCGGGTCGGTCCGGGCTGGGAGATGCAGTTCGCGGTGAACCACCTCGGCCACTTCGCGCTGATCAACCTGCTGTGGCCGGCGATCGCGCCGGGTGCGCGCGTCGTCTCGGTGTCCTCGGCGGGCCACCAGTTCTCCGGGATCCGGTGGGACGACCCGCACTTCGAGCGCGGCTACGACAGGTTCCTGGCCTACGGGCAGTCGAAGACGGCGAACGCGCTGTTCGCCACCCACCTCGACGCACTCGGGCGGGACTCCGGGGTGCGGGCGTTCTCGCTGCACCCGGGCGCCATCCTCACCCCGCTGGTGCGCCACCTGCCCAAGGAGGAGATGGTTGCAGCGGGCTGGATCGACGCGGCGGGCAACCTGGTGAACAGCGACTTCAAAACGCCGGAGCAGGGCGCGGCGACGCAGGTCTGGGCGGCGACTTCCGCGCAGCTGGCCGGGATGGGCGGCGCCTACTGCGAGGACTGCGACATCGCCGAACCCACCGACAGCACCGAAGGCTGGACCGGCGTGCGCGACTACGCGACCGACCCGGACCAGGCGGCCCGACTGTGGGCGCGATCCGCCGAGCTGACCGGCATCAACGCCTTCGCCTGACGGCGGCCGGATTTCCCGCCCGACGCGAAGTGGCCACCTGACCCGGCAGCCCTACCGTCCCGAACGGGGCCGTGAGTCTTTTGGGCTGCCATAGCAGCCCAAAAGTGCCGGTGATCGGCCTGCTCGCGGAAACCGCCGAATCCGGCGAGTTCACCTCCGCCGACGCGGAGGCGTTGCGCGGCCTGGCCCAGC
>NZ_JBFAKG010000016.1:60319-141353 GCF_040655595.1 Saccharopolyspora sp. NPDC050389 | reverse complement strand
TTCATGATGTCGGGGATCCCACAGCGAGAAGGCGACGGTAAATCCCGCAGGGGGGCCGCCACCCGCACCGCCACGCAGAGCAAGTTCGGAAACAGCCTCTATAGCAGCACAAAGCACTCACGGCCCCGGACGCTCCAAACGCCCAGGCAAAGCAAAGAGCGCCTCCGACCAGATCGGTCGGAGGCGCCCTCCACTCGGAAATCAGCTGCGGCGGGCCCGCTTTGCCTTGCGCGGCGGCGGCAGCGCGCCCTCGGCGCGGAGCCGGGCCGCGTGCTCGGCCAGCGCGTCCACCAGGTCCTCCACCCGCGGGATCTCCGGCTGGACGTCGACCCGCAGGCCGAACTCCTTCGCGGTCTCCGCGGTGTTCGGGCCGATGCACGCCACCAGCGTCCGGGCGTGCGGCTTGCCCGCGATGCCGACCAGGTTCCGGACCGTGGACGACGAGGTGAAGCACACCGCGTCGAACCCGCCCGTCTTGATCATCTCGCGGGTGTCGGCCGGCGGCGGCGCGGCACGGACCGTGCGGTAGGCCGTCACGTCGTCGACCTCCCAGCCGCGCTCGCGCAGCCCGGCCGACAGCGTCTCGGTGGCGATGTCCGCCCGCGGCAGCAGCACTCGGTCGACCGGGTCGAGGATGTCGTCGTGCGGCGGGAATTCCTGCAGCAGGCCCTCGCTGGACTGGTCACCGGAGGGCAGCAGCTCCGGGATGATCCCGAAGGAGCGGACCTTCTCCGCAGTGGCCTCGCCGACGCAGGCGATCTTCACGCCGGAGAACGCCCGGGCGTCCAGCCCGAACTCGCTGAACTTCTCCCACACCGCGCGGACCGCGTTCGCCGAGGTGAACACCACCCACTGGTAGCGGCCGTCGACCAGGCCCTTGACCGCGCGCTCCATCTGCGCGGGGCTGCGCGGCGGCTCGACCGAGATCGTCGGCACCTCGTGCGAGACCGCGCCGTGCGACCACAGCCGGTCGCTCATCACGCCGGCCTGCTCCTTGGTGCGCGGCACCAGGACCTTCCAGCCGTACAGGGCGCGGGACTCCCACCAGGACAGCTTGCCGCGCTCGGACACGATGTCGCCGATGGTCACCACCAGGTGGCCCTGCAGCTCACCCGCGTCGGCGGCCAACGAGGCCAGCGTCGTGTCGATCGTGCGCTGCTGCACGGTGGTGCCGGAGGCGGTCACCGCCACGGCGGTCGTCGCCGGCCTGCCGTGCTCGACCAGCCGCGATGCGGCCTCGGCCAAGTGGCTGCCGGTCGTGTGCAGCACCAGCGCGCCGGGTACGGCGGCCAGCGAAGCCCAGTCCACGTCGCCGCGGACATCGACCTCGGTGTGCACCGCGCCGAGCGCGACGCCGGCGTAGGCCGGAACCGCGCTGCCGCCGGCGACGCCGGGGATGATGTCGAAGGCGGCGCCTGTCTTGGCGACCTCCTGGACCTCGCGGACCACCGCGTCGGCGGTAAGCGGGTCACCCGCGACCAACCGCACCACGGTGCGGCCGATCGCGGCCTCGTTCGCCAGGTCCTTGGCCACGTCCGCCGGGTCGCCCACGGCGGGGCGGACCTCGGCGCCGTCGGCTGCCTGGCCGACGATGTCGGCGGGTACGTCCGGGTCGGTCACCAGCAGTGCAGCGCGGGTGATCACATCCCGGCCCCGAACGGTGAGCAATCCCGCATCACCGGGACCGGAGCCCACGAAAGCAATCCGTCCGGGGGTCTTACGTGCTCGGGTCATCAGGGCACTCCCCATCAACTACTGCCGGGTCCGCTGAGCAAAGCGGCCCTGGCTTCCAGCAACTGAGCGGCCAACTCCCGGCCCAGCTGCTCGGCGGCGGTCGTCTCACCAGTGATGGAGGCGCGCACCAACTGATCGTTGTCGGTCGCCACCACCCCGCGCACGGACAGCCGCAGCGCCACGCGCCCGTCCTCGTCGAGGTCATCCACCACTTCGGCCAGCGCGCCGACCGGCGCGCTACAGCCCGCTTCGAGCGCGGCCAACATGGCGCGCTCGGCGGCCACCGCGGCGCGGCTGGCCTGATCGTCCAAAACGGACTGCAGCAGGTGCTCGGTGTCCACGTCATCGACGCGGCATTCCACTGCAAGCGCGCCCTGGGCGGGCGCGGGCAGCATCTGCAGTGGATCGAGCGTTTCCGTGATCACCGCAAGCCGGCCCACACGGGCCAGCCCGGCTCGGGCGAGCACGACGGCGTCCAGCTCACCGTCGGTCACCTTCCGCAGGCGGGTGTCCACATTGCCGCGGATGCTGCGCACCTCCAGCCCCAGGCCGAGGGCCCGGAGCTGGCTGGCGCGGCGCGGCGAACCGGTGCCCACAACGGACCCCGGGGGCAATTCGCCGAGCGTCAGACCGTCCCGTGCCACCAGCGCGTCCCGCGGGTCCTCCCGGACCGGAACGACAGCCAGCGACAACCGGGGGTCCGGTTCGGTCGGCAGGTCTTTGTAGGAGTGCACCGCGACATCCACCTCGCCGGCGGCCAGCGCCTCGCGCAGCGCCGAGGTGAACACGCCGACACCGATCTCGGCGATCGGCGCCATCGAGAGGTCGCCGGGGGTCTTCACGGTGACCAGCTGGGTCGGGTAGCCCGCCTTCTCCAGCTCCTCGGCGACCTTCGATGACTGCGCCATCGCGAGGGCGCTGCCGCGGGTGCCGATGCGGAGGGTCTTGTTCAACGGTCCTCACCGTCCTGTCCAGCTCGACCGCGCAGCCGTGCCTGAGCAACGGTGACCCCGCCGGGCAGACTCTCGTCGGCCTGCGGGGTGCCGAGCACGGCGGTCGTCTGCGGATCGAGTTCGAAGAGCTCTCGGAGCGCGTCGGCGTACCCGGCACCGCCGGGCACCGACGCGAGTTGCTTGACCCGGACCGTCGGCGTGTGCAGGAGCTTGTCCACCACGCGACGGACGGTGCGCGCCAGTTCGTCGCGCACGTCGCCGTCCAGTTCAGGTAGCCGCGAGTCGAGTCGCAGCAGTTCGCCGTCCACGACCTCGGCGGCGCGCTTGCGCAACGCGGTCACGGTCGGAGTCACCTCGGCCGAGCGTTGCGCGGCGAGGTAGTTGCGCAGTTCTTCGGCGACGATCTGCGCGGCCCGCTCGGACTCGTTGCCGCCCTGCTTGTCGGACAGCCGCCGCTGCAGGCTCTCCAGGTCGACGACGGTCACGCCGGGCAGCCCGGCCACCTCGGGCACGATGTCCCGGGGCAGGCCGAGGTCGCAGCACAGCAGCGGCCGGTCGTCGCGGACCGTCAGCGCCGCCGCCACCACGTCTTCGGTCACCACCGCGCCGATCGCGCCGGTGCAGGCCACCACCAGGTCGGCCGCGGCGATCGCGCTGCTGAGATCCGTGAGGTCTGCGGTGCGGGAGATGACGCCGTCGGCGCGCAGCGACGAGGCCAGCCGCTCGCCGTTGGCCTCGGTGCGATTGGCGATCACGACCTCGCCGATGCCGGCGCGCTTGAGCTGCGCGGCGGCCAAGCCGCCCATCGAGCCCGCGCCGACCACCAGTGCGCTGCGCCCGGCCAGGCCGTCGAGCGCGACCTCTGCGTCGGCGAGCGCCTCGGACACCACCGACGCGCCTTCCGCGTCGATGCCGGTCTCGGTGTGCACCCGCTTGCCGACGCGGAGCGCCTGCTGCGCGAGCTCGTGCAGCGTCTTGCCGACGGTGCCGTTCTCGTCGGCGGTGCCGTAGGCCTGCCGCAGCTGACCGAGGATCTGCGCCTCGCCGACGACCATCGAGTCCAGGCCCGCGGACACCGAGAACAGGTGCTCCACCGCGGCGCCGGCGTAGTAGACGTAGAGGTGGTCGGCGAGCTCGCCGACCTCGGCGCCCGCGTGCCGGGCGAGCACGGACGTCACGTCGTCCAGGCCGCCGTGGAAGGTCTCCGCGACCGCGTAGACCTCGACCCGGTTGCAGGTCGAGATGATGAACGCCTCGCAGATGTGCTCGCGCTGCAGCAGCTCGCCGAGGAGCTTGGCGACGTCATCGCCGCCGATCGAGACGCGCTCGAGCACCCGCACCGGGGCGCTGTGGTGGGAAATCCCGACGGTGAGCAGGTTCACAGCCGTTCCACCATCCTGTTCGCCGATTCGACCTCGCCCGACACCTGACCGCCACCGCCCGGCGGACCGATGTCCGCACCGTCCACATCGGATCGGTCGGCTTCCGCCGCCGCTTCCTGCTGACGTCGGGCCACGTGAAACGACAGGATCTGCATCTCCACCGCCAGGTCGACCTTGCGCACCTCGACGTGTTCGGGGACCTGCAGCACGACGGGCGCGAAGTTCAGGATGCACGTAACGCCGCCGGCGACCAAACGATCGCAGACCTCCTGGGCGCCCTGCACGGGCGTGGCGATGACGCCGATGGTGACCTCGCGCTCGCTGCACACCTCGACGATTTCGTCGATGTGGCTGACCGGGATGCCGCCGACCGGCACGCCGACCAGGTCCGGGTCCAGGTCGAACAGCGCGGAGACTGGGAAGCCGCGGCTCGGGAAGCCGCCGTAGTTGGCCAGCGCGTGGCCGAGGTTACCGATCCCGGCCACGGCGACGCTGTGCTTGCGGGTCAGGCCCAGGGTGCGCTCGATCTGGCCGATGAGCACCGCCACCTCGTAGCCGACGCCGCGGGTGCCGTAGGAGCCGATGTAGGACAGGTCCTTGCGCAGCTTCGCGGAGTTGACCCCGGCGGCCACGGCCAGCTCGTCGCTGGAGACCGTGCCCACGTTCTGCTCGGAGAGGCCGGACAGCGCCCGCAGGTAGACCGCGAGCCGGGCGACGGCCGCTTCCGGGATCGCCCGTGCGCGCTCCCGCGCCGCGGGGACCTCGATCGCCGGCGACTGCTTGGAGTCGGTCCGGGAATCGGCCTCGGCCTTCCCATCACCGTCCTGCACGTCCGCTCCGTGGGCCGTCACGCTGGATCTCCCTCGCCCTACCTGCTGCTTTGGCCTGCCCGCCCGTCCGCACCCGATGAGTGCGGTCGCGCGGCGGTCGTCGCCCACTTCCCGACATCGCTGCTCAGGCGGAGAGCTCCGACAACGCCGCCGACATCCGACGGCTCGACACCTGATCCGCTGATCCACACCGAGAATCCGGCGACCCGACCCGTACACCGTAACTAATTTGTGAACGCATGCACAAAGTCGCAGGGCCGGACTCCGCCGGAGGCGCAAGCCTTCCCCGCCATCATTGCCGATAGCCCCCCGACGTGCCAAAACGCGTGGTCTGGAGCACGTGATGGCGGCAACTCGCACGACGAGCGGGCAAGATCACCGGTCAGCGGGCCAGGGCCCGGCGAAGGCGATCCTCCTCGACCTTCCAGTAGCCGTGCTCGGCTCCATCGATCAAGATCACCGGGACCCGGTCGCCGTACTCGGCGCGCAGTTCCGGGTCGGCGTCCACATCCTGCGCGGACCAGGACACGCCGAGCTCCGCGCAGATCCGCCGCACGTCGGAGATCGCGTCCGCGCATGCGTGGCAACCCTCGCGGGTCATCACCGTCACCTCGTGCATGCCTTCGCTCCAGGGAGATTTTCGGGCCGACTTCGCGGCTTCCAACGTACCCAGCGGACCGGAGGGCGGCGCGACACCGACCGCACTGGTCAAGTGTCCAAAATCACCTGTCGGAGTTAGGTGCGGCGCCGCTGTTGAACACGCTGCGCAACCAGACCGTCACCGAGTAGCACTACCTACTTCCGAGTAACAACACGTATGCTGCTGCTCCAACGCCACGCCCCCGGCATCACCAGGCCGTCAGAGCCCTCGGTCGGCCGCCGGAGGCGGGTGTCCGCCGGACACCGCGACATGACACCGGCACCGGTGCGTCTCACCCGCACCACGCCGGTCCGCCAACGACGGCAGGAGGTCGCAAGAGATGAGCAGCCCGAAGACGCTCGCACCCCCCGCCCCGGCCGCACCCTTCCGCAGCGTCGACGCCCCAGTCGCCCAACCGGTGCCCCGGCCCGGCACCGAGAGCTGGGCGTACGTCAGCGCCGCGCAGCAGGGCGACAACGACGCCTTCGGCCACCTCTACGACGAATACGCCCAGATCGTCTACCGATACGTGCTGTTCCGGGTCAGCGACCACTGCCTGGCCGAGGACATCACCAGCGAGACCTTCCTGCGCGCGCTGCGCCGGATCGCCTCGATCAGCTACCAGGGCCGCGACGTGGCGGCCTGGTTCATCACCATCGCCAAGAACCTCATCCTCGACCACATCAAGTCCAGCCGGAACCGGCTCGAGATCCCCACCTCCGACGTCACCGACAACCTGCCGGTCGGCCGGACCCACTTCGGCCCGGAACAGCACGTGCTCACCGAGGCGACCCACCGCGAGCTGCTCAGCTGCGTCCGGCAGCTCAACCCCGACCAGCGCGAATGCATCCGCCTGCGGTTCCTGCAGGGCCTGTCGGTGACCGAGACGGCGGCGGCGATGCAGCGCAACGAGGGAGCGGTGAAGGCGCTCCAGCACCGCGCGATCCGGCGGCTGGCGCAGCTGCTGCCGGATGATCTCCGGTAGCTCCCGCGAGGCGTGGCGGAGGTGCGCAAGTTCGGTTGCGGCCAGGTCTTAAGCTAGAGGCCTGCTGAGCCGGTTCGGCCCGGGTCGGCAAGACCTGGAACTTCGCACGACAACACCGGAGGACCCCCGGGAGGCGCGGCGGTGCCGACACGTCAAGGCTCAGCCGACGGCGCGGACCAGAACTTGCGCGCGTCCGGCACCGATCCGATCGACAGCGCGAAGGTGGCCGGTCGCGCGTCCGCCGAGGCCGCCGTCGCCGCCGCGCCCGTCCCGGACGGCTCGCTCGCCAACCCGCCCGACCTCACCGCCGCGGCGTTCTTCGACGTCGACAACACGATGATGATGGGCGCCTCGCTGTTCCACTTCGCCCGCGGCCTCGCCGCCCGCAAGTTCCTCACCGCCACCGACCTGGCCGGGTTCGCCTGGCAGCAGCTGAAGTTCCGGGTCGGCGGCCGGGAGAACCCGCAGGACATGCAGGCCAGCCGGGAGCAGGCGCTGTCGTTCGTGGCCGGCCGCAAGGTCTCGGAGCTGGTGGAGCTCAGCGAGGAGATCTACGACGAGCTGATGGCGGACCGGATCTGGGCGGGCACCCGGGCGCTGGCCCAGATGCACCTCGACGCGGGCCAGCGGGTGTGGCTGGTGACGGCGACCCCGGTGGAGCTGGCGCAGATCATCGCGCGGCGGCTCGGGCTGACCGGCGCGCTGGGCACGGTCGCGGAGAGCTCAAGCGGCGTGTACACGGGTCGGCTGGTCGGCGAGATGCTGCACGGCCGCGCGAAGGCGCACGCGGTGCGGGCGCTGGCAGCCAGCGAAGGCCTGGACCTGCGCCGCTGCACGGCGTACTCGGACTCGGCCAACGACATCCCGATGCTGTCGGCGGTGGGCACGGCGGTGGCGGTGAACCCCGACCAGCGCCTGCGCGACATCGCCCGGGCCCGCAGCTGGGAGGTCCGGGACTTCCGGACGGGCCGCAAGGCGGCCCGGATCGGCCTGAACTCGATCATGGGAGCCAGCGCCATCGCGGGAGCGGTGGCGGCGGGCCTCGCCTACCGCCGCCGCGACAGGTCGTGAGCGGCGAAACCGGCTCCTACCGGCTTCCGCACTAACGCTCGTGAGCGATCGCTCCGGTTCTTACCGGAACGAGCGCTCACGAGGCAGGCCCGCCGGTCACGAGCCGGAGATGTCGACCATCCAGCCGATGCCGAACCGGTCCACGCACATGCCGAACACGTCGCCCCACATCTGCTTCTCCAGCGGAACCGACACCGTTGCCCCTTCCGACAGCTTCGCCCAGTAGCCGCGCAGCTCGTCGGAGGAGTCGGAGTCGCCGCTGAGGCTCACCGCGATGTTGGTGCCCGGCTTGTGCTCCATGCCCGGCGGGGTGTCGGAGGCCATGAGCGTGAACCCGCTGTCGGTCTCCAGCATCGCGTGCATGATCTTGTCCGCGCTGCTCGGATCCGGGGCGCCGAACTCACCGAAGGTGCTCATCGTCAGGTTGCCGCCGAACACGCTCTTGTAGAACTCCATCGCCTGCCGGGCGTCGCTGTCGAAGCTGATGTACGGGTTGAGCCGGGCACTCATCGGATTCTCCCCACCGGTAGCGGATTGGACCTGGGCGAAAGCATGACCGCAGGCACCGACGGCGGCCACGCGAAAACCGGGCCGGTGCGGTGGCATCCCCGCCCACCGCACCGGCCCGTCCGAAGGCCGGGCGCGCCCCTCCCGCTCGCACGTCCGGTCATCGGCGTCATTCGGGCACGGCTAGCCGCTTCGCGGCGTGGCGGATCCGGAAGGCGGTGATGATCTCCACGACGCCGAGGACGACCAACCAGATCCCGCCGAACAGGACCAGCAGCGCCACCGACGCCAGCGGCGAAACCATCAGCACGATCCCCGCCAGTGCCGTGATGATGCCCATGAAGATCTGCCAGCCGCGCGCGGGCATCGCCCGGTCGGCTATCGACGCGGTCGTCTGCGTGACGCCGCGGAACAGCCAGCCGATGCCGATCCACAGGCCCAGGAACAGGATCGACTGCATCTCGCCCCGGAAGCACAGCAAGCCCAGCAGGATCGACAGCGCGCCGCTGATGAACGCCAGCACCCGGATCGCCGCCGTCACGTGCGTGCCGAACGCCGCGACGATCTGCAGCACGCCGCTGACCAGCAGGTAGACGCCGAACAGCACGCCGAGGACGATCAGCGTCGCCTGCGGCCAGACCAGCGCCAGCACGCCGACGACGAGCGAGCAGAGCCCCACTACGAGCACGGACTGCCAGGCCAGCTTCGCCAGCCGGTCGGTCACCGCCGGGGCCGGATCATCCGAAAGGCTATTCATGATCCATCCTTCCCACGGGATTCGAACCGGCGCACTTCCGAACCGCCCAGATCATCACTCCGGGTGGCTTCGCCCGCGTCCGGCCAAGCAGCGGCGAATCCGGGTGCTACGGGCTCAGACCTTGCTCGACTGTGGTGCTTTGTCGCCGGACTGTGCCGGGACGTCCGCGTCGTGCGGCCGGGCCAGGGTGCAGACCAGCTCGTCGTTCTCGATCGAGGCGAGGATCGTGTCGCCCGATTGGACTTCGCCGCGCAGCAGCAGCTTGGAGATCCGGTTGTCCAGTTGGGTCTGGATGGTGCGCAGCAGCGGCCGGGCCCCGAACTCCGGCTTGAAGCCGCGCCTGGTCAGCCACTTCTTGGCCGCCTCGGTGACCTCCAGGTCGATCTCCTGGGCGCGCAGCAGGCGGCGGCTGCGGTCCAGCATCAGGTCGACGATCTGCGACAGGTCGTCCTCGGTCAGCCGGTGGAAGACGATCGTCTCGTCGATGCGGTTGAGGAACTCCGGCGCGAACCTCGCGTGCAGGTCGTTCATCAGCTCGTCGCGGATGCTGTCCACGTCGCCTTCGTGGGCCAGGATGCGCTGGGCGCCCACATTGCTCGTCATGATCACCACGGTGTTGCGGAAATCCACGGTGCGGCCCTGGGCGTCGGTCAGCCGCCCGTCGTCGAGCACCTGCAGCAGCGTGTTGAACACGTCCCGGTGCGCCTTCTCGATCTCGTCGAACAGCAGCACGCTGTAGGGCTGCCGGCGGACCTTCTCGGTCAGCTGCCCGGCCTCCTCGTAGCCGACGTAACCGGGCGGGGCGCCGATCAGCCGGGAAACGGTGTGCTTCTCCTGGAACTCGCTCATGTCGAAGCGGATCAGCTTGTGCTCGTCGCCGAACATCAGCTCCGCGAGCGCCTTGGCCAGCTCGGTCTTGCCGACGCCGGTCGGCCCCAGGAACAGGAACGACCCGATGGGCCGGTCCGGGTGCGCCATCCCGGCCCGGTTACGCCGAACCACCTCCGCCACCGCCAGGACCGCCTCGTCCTGACCGACGACGCGCTCGTGCAGGGCCTCCTCCAGCCGCAGCAGGCGATGCTTCTCGTCCTCGGTCAGCTGCGCGACGGGGATGCCGGTGCGCTTGGACAGCACCTCCGCGATGTCCTGGGTGGTCACGTCGGCGACGCCTTCGCGCCGCTCGGTGATCCCGGCGATCTCGGCTTCCAGGGTCTCGATCTGCTCCTTTAGCTCGCGGGCCCGGTCGTAGTCCTCGGCGTCGACCGCCTGGTCCTTCTCGCGGCGCAGCTTGGCCAGCCGGTCCTCGCGTTCCCGGACGTCGCCGCTGCGGCTGACCGACCGCAGCCGGACCCGCGCGCCGGCCTGGTCCATCAGGTCGATGGCCTTGTCCGGCAGGAAGCGGTCGCTGACGTAGCGGTCGGAGAGGGTGGCGGCCGAAGCGAGCGCCTCGTCGGAGAAGCGGACACCGTGGTGCGCCTCGTAGGAGTCGCGCAGGCCCTGCAGGATCTGGATGGCCTCCTCAACGGTGGGTTCCGCGATCATGACCGGCTGGAACCGGCGTTCCAGCGCGGCGTCCTTCTCCACGTGCTTGCGGTACTCGTCGATCGTGGTGGCCCCGATGACGTGCAGTTCGCCCCGGGACAGCGCGGGCTTGAGGATGTTGCCCGCGTCCATGCTGCTTTCGCCACCGGCCCCGGCGCCGACGATGGTGTGCATCTCGTCGATGAACAGAATCACCGAGCCCTCGGCGGCGCGGACCTCGTCGATCACCTTCTTCAGGCGCTGCTCGAACTCGCCGCGGTACTGCGCGCCGGCCACCAGGCCGGTCATGTCGAGCGCGAGAACCCGCTTGTCCTGCAGGGTTTCCGGCACGTCGCCGGCGACGACGCGCTGCGCCAGCCCCTCGACGATCGCGGTCTTGCCGACTCCAGGTTCGCCGATGAGCACAGGATTGTTCTTGCTGCGCCGGGAAAGGATCTCCACGGTCTGCTCGATCTCGTCGGCGCGCCCGACGACCAGGTCCAACTTGCCGGCGCGGGCCTCTTCGGTGAGGTCCCGGCTGTACTCGTCCAGCGTCGGGGTGTCGCTGCCCGCGGTGGTCGGGATGTTGTCGGAGGCGGCGGCGCGGTCGACCCGGTCGCGCAGCTTGCCGGTGTTGATCTCGCGGGAGTCCAGCAGCTTGACCGCCGCCGAGTCCGGATCGTCGAGCAGGCGGCCAGGATGTGCTCGGGCCCGATGTAGGACTTCTCCGCCGCCTGGGACCGCGCGTGCGCCCCGATCAGCGCCCGCTTCGCGGCGGGCGTCAGCCCCGGGGTCGCCGAGGGCTCGGCGCTCGCACCGGGCAGCACCTCGGCGATCCGCGAGGCGAGGTGGTCCGGCTCCGCCCCGGCCTGGACCAGCAGGCTGCGGGACGGCTCCACCTGCGTCGCCGCCCACAGCAGGTGTTCGGGTTCGGTGTCCAGGTCGTCGCTGCCGTCCTGCCTCGCGCGCTCGGACGCCTTGCCGATCAGTTCGGTGGCGGATTCGCTGAGCAGCCGGCCGATCGGCACTCGCTGCACGGCGGGCGGCGACGTCATCGGCGACATGCCGAAGAACCTGTTGAGCAGACAGCCTCACAATCCTTGGCTCGACGGCACCGGGTTCGGCCGACGCTTCTGCTGGTCAGGACCCGTGCGCACTTTGTGTCGCCATGGCGACAGAAAGTGCGCACGGGTACCTGCCGCGCGAACGGTCAGCCGAGGAAGACGTTGGTTCGTTGGGACAGCAGGCGGTAGAGGGTCTGCTGGATGATCTCGCGGACCTGGTCGCTCAGGCTGAACACCAGCATCGGGTCGTCCGCCGCTCCCTCCGGGAACGACGAGGTCTCGATCGGTTCGCCGAACTCGATGTACCACTTCGACGGCAGCGGCACCGCTCCCAGCAACCCGAGGTGCGGGAAGAACGGCGTGACCGGGAAGTAGGGCACGCCGAGCAACCGCGCCAGCGGCTTGATGTCCGCCAGCTTCGGATAGATCTCCTCGGCGCCCACGATCGAGCAGGGCACGATCGGCGCACCGGTGCGCAGCGCGGCCGAGACGAACCCACCGCGCCCGAAGCGCTGCAGCTTGTACCGGTCCTTGAACGACTTCCCGATGCCCTTGAAGCCCTCCGGCCACACCCCGACCAGCTCGCCGTTGGTCAGCAACCGCTCCGCGTCCGGGTTGCAGGCCAGCGTGTGCCCGGCCTTGCGGGCCAGCGGGCCGAGCACCGGCATCCGGAACACGAGGTCGGCGCCGAGCATCCGCAGGTGCCGGGCCGTCGGGAGGTGGTCGTGCAGCGCGACCGTGGTCATCAGCGCGTCCCACGGCAGCGTGCCGGAGTGGTTGGCCACCACCAGCGCGCCGCGGTCGGTGGGCACGTGGTGGCCGCCGATCACCTCGACCCGGAACCACTTCTCGTAGAACGGCCGCAGGAGGCGGAGGAACACCTCGTCGGTCAGCTCCTGGTCGAAGCCGAACTCGTCGACCTGGTAGTCGCCGAGCAACCGCCGCCGGGCGAAGGCCAGCATGTCGATGACGGCGTCCTCCCAGCCGGGTTCGGGCGGCTCCGCGGCTTCCAGCTGTTCCCGGTCCGCCGCGCGCAGCGGGATCACCTGCGCATCCGCCATCACGCCCCCACACCCGGTCGGGCGCGACCGTCGCTCATGCCGCCTCCGTCACCGAAGCTTCGCCAGCAGGTCCCCGGCGCCGCGCTCCAGCGCCAGGATGTTCTCCGGGTCGACCACCGGCCGCAGGCCCCGGCCGCGCACGAAGTCGTCGAAGGCCTGCTGGGTGGTCCAGCGCGGGGTGAACCCGAACTCCTCGCGGAGCCTCGTGGTGTCCAGCACCCGGCCGAAGTTGAGGTATCGCAGCTGCTCCGGCGAGAAGTCGACCAGCCGGGCGCTGCGGAAGAGCTGGGCCAGCGGCAGCACGGCCGTTCTCGGCAGCGGCATCGCGACGCGCCCGGCGCGCCGGATCGCCTGCGAGAGCATCAGCACGCCGTCACCGGCCACGTTGAACACGCCGGGCCGGTCCGCCATCGTCGCCCGCTCCAGCACGGCAAGCGCGTCCTCGGAGTGCAGCATCTGCAGCCGTGCGTCGAATCCGAGCACGGTCGGCACGACCGGCAGCGCGAAGTAGCGGGCCAGCACGGCGTCGATGCGCGGGCCGATCAGGTTGCTGAACCGCAGCGTGGTGATGTCCACGTCGGGCCGCCGCCGGCCGAAGCCGCGCACGTAGCCCTCGATCTCCACCGCGTCCTTGGCGTAGCCGGACGACGGCAGGTCCTTCGGCTCGATCTCCTCGGTGAACACCGCCGGGTCCCGCGAGCTCGACCCGTAGACCGCGCAGGTCGACCGGACCACCACCTTGCGCACCAGCGGCGACTGCTGGCAGGCGGCCAGCAGCTGCATGGTGCCGATGACGTTCATCTCCTTCGTCGTGGCCCGCCCGCCGGGCCCGGAATGGGAGTTGACCGCCGCGTGCACCACGGTGTCGACCTGGGCGTTCGCGATGACCTTGCTGATCAGCGGGTTTCGGATGTCGGCGCGGACGAACTCGGTGTGCCCCATCCGGCGCAGCAGATCGCGGCCGGGCTGCACGGTGTCCACCCCGAGGACCCGCTGCACCGAGGGATCGGCCGCCAGCCGCGCGGCGAGGTGCCCGCCCAGGAAACGGCTGACCCCCGTCACCAGCACGACATTCGGGCCCAATGTGTCTCCCTGCGCTCTCCGGCACGGCCGCCGACTGCGATGCTACCGCCGAATGCGCCGCTCACCGTGGCGTTCGGGTTACCAGGACGAGTCGCCGGTGCGCATCGGCGCACCGGCAAAAAACAACCGCCGCCGACCATCGGCCGGCGGCGGTGCGCAGGTCACTTGCCCAACTTGCGACGCTGGACGCGCGTCTTGCGGAGCAGCTTGCGGTGCTTCTTCTTGGACATGCGCTTGCGGCGCTTCTTGATGACCGAGCCCATGCGGACTCCTTCACTCTTGACGGCAGTTCGAACGTCTCCCGCACCGGTGCAGCCGCATGAGCACGCACACCTGGCACGACCAACCCAAAACTTTACTCGCCGGTCTCCGGGCCTTCCGCCGTGGTCCTCGAAACGCCGCCGCGCGCCGCCGGCCGGGCGCGCGAGCCGTCCGGGCCGCCATCGGCCGCCCGTCGGGCTCGCGGCCGGTCACCTGCGCAAACGCTCGGCCGGGCGATCTCAGCCCGCGTTGTAGTAGGCGCTTTCCAGGTACGCGTGGACGTCCTTCTCGGCGACCCGAAACGAACGTCCCACCCGTGCGGCGGGCAACTCGCCCGCGTGCACGAGCCGGTAGACCGTCATCTTCGACACCCGCATCAGCTTTGCGACTTCTGCGACGGTGAGGAAGCGCACCTGACCCATGCTCGGTGGCGCCTGTTGGCTGGGTTCGGAGTTCGCAGACATGCTTCACCGTGCCCTTCGGCACGTGTCGCGCCGTCGGCTTCCCCTCCGACGGAAACCTCACGCACGTGCTCTATCGAGAGTAGCGGGACACACGGGACACCTGCGATGGTCGAACGTCCTCCCTGGTGCTGAGTAATTCGCACCAATCCGGACGATCAGGCTGGTTCGTCGGTTTCGTGGGCCTTGCCCAGCTCGACGGACCGGTCTCGGGCCGCTTCGATCGCGTCGATGAGCGCTGCACGCACGCCGTGCTTCTCCAGCTCGCGGATGCCCGCGATGGTCGTGCCCGCCGGCGAGGTGACCGCCTCGCGCAGCATCACCGGGTGGCCGCCGCCTTCGCGGAGCATCGCCGCCGCGCCGACCGCGGACTGGACGATCAGATCCGCGGCGGTGGCCCGCGGGATGCCCAGCAGGATGCCGGCGTCGATCATGGCTTCGACCAGGTAGAAGAAGTACGCTGGGCCCGAACCGGACAGCGCGGTCACCGCGTCCTGCTGGCTCTCCGGCACCCGCGCGACCTTGCCGACGCTGCCGAGCAGCTCCTCGACCAGCGCGATGTCGGTGTCCGCGGCGTGCGCGCCGCCGGAGATCGCGCTCATCGCCTCGCCGACCAGCATCGGGGTGTTCGGCATGACCCGGACGACCGCGGTGCCCTCGGCCAGCCGGCGCTCGAACAGCTTCGTCGGCAGGCCCGCGCACAGCGACACCACGAGCTTGCCGCTGGGCAGGTTCGGCGCCATCTCGTCCAGCAGCGGTTCGATGTCCTGCGGCTTGACGGCGACGACGATGACGTCCGCGCGCCGCACCGCATCGGCCACGTCGACGTGCGTGATGCCGTAGGTCTTGGTCAGCTCTTCCGCACGCGTCGGGAACCGCTCGGTGAACAGCAGGTCCGACGGGGCGCGCCCCGCCTTCAGCAGCCCCGACAGCAGGGATTCCCCGATCTTTCCGGCTCCGAGTACGGCGATCGTCGTCATGCCGCTCAGGGTGCCAGACCACGCTGCGCACGCGGCAGGAACCGGCGGTGCACGCTGCGTGGCGGGCCCTCCCGAAGGTCGATTTCAGCCGCTACTGTGTCTGCCACCACAGCGCCCGCCACGGCCGAGCGATCTTTCGCGCCTGAATGACCAGCCCAAAGGAGTTCTGATCATGTTCAGCACGATGCAGGACGGCCCACTTTCCATCGCTCGGATCCTCCAGCAGGGCAGCGAGCCGCACGGCGCATCCGCGGAGGTCGTGACCTGGACCGGCGACGGCGCGCGGCGCCGCAGCTTCGCGGAGGTCGGCCGCCGGACCGCGCAGCTGGCGCACGCGCTGCGCGGCCTCGGCGTGACCGGCGACCAGCGCGTCGGCACGTTCATGTGGAACAACGCCGAGCACCTGGAGGCCTACTTCGCGGTGCCGTCGATGGGCGCGGTGCTGCACACTCTGAACATCCGGCTGTTCCCCGAGCAGCTCGTCTACGTCGCCAACCACGCCGAGGACCAGGTCGTGCTGGTCGACACGACGCTGCTGCCGCTGTTCCAGAAGCTGCTGCCGGAGCTGAAGACGGTGCGGCACGTGATCGTCGCCGGCGGCGGCAAGGCCGCGTTGGAGGCGCCGGCCGGGGTGGCGGTGCACGACTACGAGGAGCTGCTGGCCGGGCAGCCGGACGTGTTCGACTGGCCGGAGATCGACGAACGCTCGGCCGCCGCCATGTGCTACACCTCCGGCACCACCGCCAACCCGAAGGGCGTCGTCTACTCGCACCGGTCGATCTACCTGCACTCGATGCAGGTGTGCATGACCGACGGGATGGCCCTGTCACAGGCGGACCGGTCGCTGGCCGTGGTGCCGATGTTCCACGCGATGTCGTGGGGCCTGCCGTACGCGGCGTTCATGGTCGGCGCGTCGATGATCATGCCGGACCGGTTCCTGCAGCCCGAGCCGCTGCTGAAGATGATCGCGGCGGAGCGGCCGACGATGGCCGCGGCGGTGCCGACGATCTGGCAAGGCGTGCTGCAGCACCTCGACGCCGACCCGCACGACGTGTCCTCGCTGCGCGAGGTCGTGGTCGGCGGCGCCGCGTGCCCGCCGTCGCTGATGAAGGCGTTCGACGAGAAGTACGACATCTCCGTGCTGCACGCGTGGGGCATGACCGAGACGTCGCCGCTGGGCAGCGTGGCCCGGCCGCCGGTAGGCGTCAACGGCGAGCAGAGCTGGACCTACCGCGCCAGCCAGGGGCGGCTGCCGGCCGGCGTGCAGGGCCGGTTGGTCGGCGATGACGGCGCGGTGCTGCCGTGGGACGGCGAGAGCGTCGGCGAGCTGGAGGTTCGCGGGCCGTGGATCGCCGGGGCGTACTACGGCGACGACGATCCGGAGAAGTTCCACGACGGCTGGCTGCGCACCGGGGACGTGGGATTCATCACGCCGGACGGGTTCGTGCAGCTGACCGACCGGGCCAAGGACGTGATCAAGTCGGGCGGCGAGTGGATCTCGTCGGTCGACCTGGAGAACAAGGTGATGGGCCATCCGGCGGTGGCCGAGGCGATGGTCATCGGCGTGCCGGACGAGAAGTGGTCCGAGCGGCCGCTGGTGGCCGTGGTGCTCCGCGACGGTCAGCAGGTGGACGCGGCCGAGCTGCGCGACTTCCTCGCGGGCGAAGTGGCGAAGTGGCAGGTGCCGGAGTACTGGACGTTCATCCCGGAAGCGCCGAAGACCAGCGTCGGCAAGTTCGACAAGAAGCGCCTCCGCAAGCAGCACGCCGACGGCGGCCTCGACGTCACCCGCCTCACCTGATCGCCCGGGTGAGTGGCAATGGTCGTTCCAGCGACCATTGCCACTCACGACCGCGGCACCACGGCCTCGTGAGCGGCAATGGTCGCCCTAACCACTCACGACCGGCGTGCCGGCTCTGGTCAGGGCGACAGGGCGAGTTGGCGGGCCTGGCAGACCAGGCGGCCGACCGAGTCGATCACCATGACGTCCTCGTCGAACCACTGGCCGTGCACCGCGCGGCAGTCCACCACCATCCGCAGCCAGCCGTTCGCCGGCTGCGCCCGCAGCAGGGCGGTGAGCTGCACCGTCGGCGCCCAGCCGAACCGGCCGAGGTTGAGCGTCACCGGCACCGTCAGGTCACCCGCGACCAGCCCGAACAGCAGGTCGGGCTGCGCCTCGCGGGGCTTGGCCCACAGCCGCAGCCGCGGCTCGCCGGTGCCGCCGTTGAGGAAGTCCGCGGTGCTCGCGTCCAGCCGCATGTCGCAGACCCGCGCCAGGGCGAAGAACTTTCGGGCCTCGGTGGCGGCGAGGTCGATCGCCGTCGACGGCGGATTCACCGGCATGTCGGGCAGATCCGACCACTCGGGCTCCGACTCGGGCACCTTGCCGAGGGTGGCCGTGGCGTCCACGCAGACCTGGCCGCTCTGCTCCAGCTGCGCGCGGGCCGCCGTCACCGTCTTGCCCGCCTTGAGCACCTCGGTCCGGATCAGGACCGGGCCGACCCGGGGCGGGCGCAGGTACTGGGCGCTGATCGAAAGCGGCGCGAGCCCGGTGACATCGCCGAGGGCGCGGGCCATCAGCGCGAGCAGGTAGCCGCCGTGCGGGCGTTCTCCTACGGCCCACTCGGGATGCAGGTTGGCGACGAAGGTGCCGTCGCCGAGCGGGCGCACCGTGGTGGCCGCCGCGAAGGGATCCAGGACCTCTGTCACGTGCGGTCCAGCGGACGGAAGCGCTCGGCGACCGATGCGCGCAACGAGTTCATGTTCACTGATTCTAGTGACCTTCGGAGAAGTTGATCACTAGGCATCGGTTAGTCGTTCCGGCCGCCCGTGCGCGCTTTTGCTGGCTATCGCTCAGAAAACCGCGCCCGGACCCTGACCAGGAGAAACCGGTCAGCTCGCGCGCAGCGGTTCCAGGTGCAGCCGGGCGAACAACAGCGCTTCGGACAGCAAGGCCGCGCGCTGCTGGGGATTGCGCGCCTTGCGGGTGTTGATCTCCAGGACGACCGCGCCCCGGTACCCGTCGGCGGCCAGCGCCTCGCACACCTCCGCGCACGGCTGGTTGCCCTGCCCCGGCACCAGGTGCTCGTCCCGCGGCGCTCCGGTCCCGTCCGCCAGGTGCACGTGCGCCAGGCCGTCCTTCATCCGCTTCAGCAGATCGATGGCGTCCACGTGCGCCGCGGCGGCGTGCGACAGGTCGAGCGTGTAGTTGCGGTAGCCGACCTCCGTCGGGTCCGGCGAGGGCTTGAACGCCGACAGCCCGCTGCTCTTGCCGCCGCGCAACCGGTTCAGCGTGCTCGGCGGGCGCAGCGGGAACATGTTCTCCACTGCGATCGAGATCCCGCTGGTCTCCTCCAGCTCCGCGACCAGCTCGCCGAACCCCTCGGCGTAGCGGCGCTGCCAGCGGAACGGCGGGTGCACGACGACCGTCTGCGCGCCCAGCTCGCTGGCCACCACCACGGACCGCCGCAGCCGCTCCTCCGGCTCCGCCGACCAGACCCGCTGCGTGATCAGCAGGCACGGCGCGTGGATCGCCAGGATCGGCACGCCGTGCTGCTCGGAAAGCCGGTGCAGTGCCGAAACGTCCTGGCTGACCGCGTCCGCCCAGACCATCACCTCGACGCCGTCGAAGCCGAGGTCCGCGGCCATCTCGAACGCCGCCCGCGCCGGCTGCGGCCACACCGATGCGCTGGACAGCCCGACCGGGATCCGGCCGGGTGCCTCCTCGCGCCTGGGCGGTTGCACTGTCATCGCCTGCCAAGCATGACCGACGGTGGACGGGTGGGTGTTCGCCGGTGCCTCACGAGTGGCTGAACAGCAGCAGTGCCGCCGGGGACACCGTGCAGAACAAGCCGACCAGCACCGCCAGCAGGATCGTCTGCAGATCGTTGGTGCGCAAGAACTTCCACGCGATGAACACCAGCAGACCGGTGATCACCAGCGCGGCGCCCAGCGCGGCCAGCGCATTCGTGCCCCACAACCAGCGGAACCCGACCCAGACCAGCCCGCCACCGACAAGGCCGGCGACGCCCTGCAGCACCAGAGTGCCCCACTCCTTGCCTGCGGAGACGGGCTCTTCCTCCGGTTCGCCCTCGCGGTAGTCGTCCGCGTCCAGACCGGCGGGCAGCTCGGGGTCGTAGTCGTCCTCGGCGTACTCGGCCTCGGGTTCGTCGTCGTAGGAGTCGAAGTCGTACGGGTCGTCCTCCGGCTCGGCCGGGGCTTCCTCCTCCTGCTGCTGCGCCGGTGCCGGCGGGTAGGCCAGCACCGCGGTGCCTTCCGCGTCGGGCGCGGACTCGGCGGCCGCGACACGCGGCATCTGCTCCGTGACGCCCTCCGGCGGAGTGGGCTTCGGCGGCGCGGGCTTCGGTGGCGCCGCGGGCGGGGGCGCCGCGGGCGGGGGCGCGTCCTGCTGCGGCGCCGGGCGCCGCAAGGCGGGCTGCTGGATCGTCGCCTCGGCATCGCCTTCCGGCGGAGCCGTCGGGGTCGACGCCTTGCCCGTGCCCGCGCTGGAGAACCGCTGCGCCCAGTAGCTGGCGCCCGCCGGCTCCGCCGCTGGCTCCGCGGCCGCAGGAGGCGGCGCGGTAGGGGGCGCAGTAGGCGCTGCCGCCTGCGGTGGCGGCGGCGCGGCGGGCTGCTGAGCGGCCGGCGGCTGCGAAGCAGGTGCTTGCGAAGCGGGTGCTTGCGAAGCGGGTGCTTGCGAAGCGGGTGCTTGCGAAGCCGGCGGCTGGGAGGCCGGGCTCGGGGGTGCAGCCGGGCTAGGTGCGCCCGGGCGGTGGCTGCGGCGCTGCGGCGGCTCGCCGTCCGGCGGCACGGCGCGCATCTGGCCGCTGTCCGACAGCACTCGCTCGATGATCGCCTGCGGCGCGGTTTCGGTCGGGTCCTCGGCCCGGCGGCGCCGACGCCGGGAACTCTTCTGCGAGCTGCCGCCGTATTCGGCGAGCAACTCCGCAACGGTGCGCTGGGTGGGCTGATCGGCCCCGCTGTCCCGACTCATCGCTTCCACCGTGCCCCGTGCTGCGTCTGGCGTCCAGTTACGTCCGCGGACCCCGACTCCGCGAGCCCCAGTGTTGCGCGGGCCTGAATGGCAGTGTGACTGTCTCCATTGGTGTGGTCCAGTCGTCGCAAGATCACACCCTCCCGCAACGCCCAGGGGCAGATGTCGAGCTCCCTCAGCCCCAGCGCGCGCATGGTTGCCTCGGCCACCAAAGCGCCTCCCACCAGCTGGTGCGCCCGCGCGCCGCTCACGCCGTCGAGCGCGGCCAGATCGGACGACGACATCCGGGTGATGAACGCGAGCAGCTGCCGCAGGCCGGTCTCGGTGAGCGTGCGCGGCACCCGCGGGCCCGCCGAGGCCGGCGCCGCCCCCGTCAGCCTGGCCAGCGACCGGAACGTCTTGGAGCTGGCCACCGCGCGATCGGGACGACCCAGCTTGCGGAAGCGCTTCGCAGTGGGTGCCAGCTGCCCCTGCAGCCATTCGCGCAGCTTCTTCACCTCGTCCTGGGTCGGCGGGTCGTGCAGCATCGTGCGCGCCAGCCGCCCCGCGCCCAGCGGCACCGACACCGCCAGGTCCGGCTGCTCGTCGATGCCGATCGCCATCTCCAGCGAGCCGCCGCCGATGTCGAGCATCAGCAGGTTCCCCGCGGACCAGCCGTACCAGCGGCGGGCCGCGAGGAAGGTGAACCGGGCCTCGTCCTCGCCCGGCAGCACCTCCAGCTCGATGCCGGTCTCGGCGCGCACCCGAGCCAGCACCTCGGCGGCGTTTTCCGCGTCGCGGATCGCCGACGTCGCGAAGGCCATCAGCTCCTCGCAGCCGGCCGCGATCGCCGCCTCCTGCGCGTCGGCGACGGTGCGGACGAGCTCCGCGGCATCCTCCTCGGCGAGTCGGCCGCCGTGCGAGCCGATCCGCTCGGCCAGCCGCAGCACTGTCTTCTCCGATGTCATCGGGGTCGGATGGGCACCACGATGCGCGTCCACCACCAGTAGGTGGACCGTGTTGGATCCGACGTCGAGCACCCCTAGGCGCATGCCCGACAAATTACCGGCTGCGCACGCGGTCGGGGACGAGGTGGGGCAGCAAACGGCCTACCCGGCCACCCCGCGCGCGCCGCAGACCTGGCCAACCACGGCAGCAGTGCGCCAGGTCACGCGGCCAACATCACCCCTCTGACCTCGCCGCCAAGGGCGAGGCCCGAGGGGCTGTCACGCTGAGTGCACGCCGGCCCGCCTTTGAAGCGGCGCAGCCGCTTGGCTCACCCCCGCAACCGGCACCGCCGCGGGTTCTCAGACAGCGCCTGGCGAGGACAGCCCCGAAGCCGCGCATTGGTGGACATGCAAAATCGGGGATCCCACAGTCCAGGCGGCGGCCGTAACTCCCGCAGGGGGCCGCCACCCGCACCGCAAAGCAGGATGAGTCTGGAAACAGGCTCTCTAGGCCGATGCTCGGCGGAGGGGAACGATGCTCCACCAGGTCGCGCAGCGCCAGACCCACTCCAGCGGGCCGTACCGGAAGCGGGCGAGCCACAACCGGCTCCAGATGACCTGGACGACGAGGATGCCGGCGGCCAGCGCGATGAGCGTGCCCCACGCCGTCGACTCCCACAGCCCGGCCAGGGGGCCGAACAGGATGATCAGCAGCGTCGCGGTGACGTAGTTGGTCAGCGCCATCCGCCCGAGCGGCTCGAAGGCCGCGGACAGCGCGCGGCGAGCCGGCGTCCGCATCAGCAGGAGCAGCCCGGTGGAGTAGGCGATGGCCATGAACAGCCCGGCCGCCGCCGACGAGTGCGTGAAGCCGGCCGACAGCGGGTTCTGCTCCTGCAGCACCAGGAATCCGGCGGAGGCGACCACGGCCACCGCGAACACGATCGCGATCTGGCCACGGCGGCGGTGCAGCGTCGCGGGCAGCCCGCTCTGGGCGAGGGCGAAGCCGGTCAGCAGCAAGCCGGGGATCAGCGCCGTGCCGCCGCTGGTGAAGGTGATCGCGGTGGCGACCAGCGCGGCGCCGATCGGGAGGTTGGCCCACCACGGCAGGAAGCTCATCGGCAGCAGCACGAGCAGCCCGAAGATCGCGTAGGGAAGCAGGGCTTCGCCGGGCTGGAGGAATTGGTGCAGGATGCCGAACCCGGCGAGCACGACCAGCCTGCGCAGGAGAACCACGCGGGGATGCGCCGCGCGCCGGCCCGCGCTGGCCAGGAAGATCCCGAACCCGACGCCGAACAGCAGGGAGAAGATCGGGAAGAACCGCTGCTGGACGAACATGTCGAACGCGTGCGGAATCGGCAGGACCTGGTAGTCCACCGTGCGATGCACACTCATCATCGGCGGGATGTTGACGAAGATGATCCCGCACAGCGCCAAGCCGCGCAGGACGTCGAGTTCGACGATGCGCCTGGTGGCGGCCTTGCCGAGCGACGCCACGGCGGCGGGCGGCGGAGGCGCCGTCGAGACGCGTCCGGGCGCGTTCGGGGTCGGGTTGTTCACAACTCAAGATTGACGGTTCGCACCGATGTTCGCCGATCGGCCGATCGGCCGTCCGCCCTCGGCCGATCGGTTGGTCGTCGGCGCTGCGCACTCGGCCGGTCGGCGCGGAAGAGCCCCCGGAACAGCCCTGAGGGGCCGCTCCGGGGGCTCGTCGCACGGCGTCTTGCTAGCCCTCGAACTTGTAGCCGAGGCCGCGGACCGTGAGCAGGTAGCGCGGATCCGCCGGGTCGGGCTCGACCTTCGAGCGCAGCCGCTTGACGTGCACGTCCAGCGTCTTGGTATCGCCGACGTAGTCGGCGCCCCACACCCGGTCGATGAGCTGGCCTCGGGTGAGCACCCGGCCGACGTTGCGCAGCAGGTATTCGAGCAGGTCGAACTCCTTCAGCGGCAGGTTGACGTCGGCGCCGTCCACGGTCACCACGTGGCGTTCCACGTCCATCCGCACCGGCCCGGCCGCCAGCACCTGCGGCTGCAGCTCCTCCGCCTCGCCGCGGCGGCGCAGCACCGCGCGCACCCGCGCGATCAGCTCCCGCGCCGAGTACGGCTTGGTGACGTAGTCGTCGGCGCCGAGCTCCAGGCCCACGACCTTGTCGATCTCGCTGTCCCGGGCGGTCACCATGATGACCGGGACCGAGGAGCGCTGGCGCAGCTGCTTGCACACGTCCGTGCCGCTCATGCCCGGCAGCATCAGGTCGAGCAGCACGATGTCCGCGCCGTTGCGATCGAACTCGTCCAACGCCTCCGGGCCGTTGGCGGCGACCGCCGCCGTGAAGCCCTCCTTGCGCAGCAAGAAGGCAAGTGGGTCGGCGAAGGACTCCTCGTCCTCCACGATCAGCACCCTGGTCACCGGACTCCTCCCGTTTCGACGGCTGTGACCCCGTCCGCGCTCTCCGTCGCCGAGCGGGCGACACTGCCCGCGCGATCCGCTGATGACACCGGCTCCGCTGCAGCCGGCTGGCCGTCGGTCGTGCCGTGCCTGGGCACCCGAAGTGTGAAGGTGGAGCCGGTTCCGGTGCGACTCCACAGCTTGACCTCGCCGCCGTGGTTGGCGGCGACGTGCTTGACGATGGCCAGGCCCAGGCCCGTGCCGCCGGTGGCGCGAGATCGCGCCGGATCCACCCGGAAGAATCGCTCGAACACCCGTTCGTGGTACTCGGGCTCGATGCCGATGCCGCGGTCGGTGACCGCGATCTCCACGAAGTCGCCGGACAACCGGCGGCTGATCGACACCGGGCTGTCCGGCGGCGAGTACGACACGGCGTTGTTGATCAGGTTGCTCAGCGCGGTCACCAGCAACGTCCGGTCCCCGTCCAGCAGGTAGCCGGTGGGCTCGTCGACGGCGATCTCGATCCCGGCGGACTCGGCGGCCAGCCGGCAGCGGCCCAGCGCCTCCTCCACCACAGCGTCGACGCCGACCGTGGTCAGCTCGGGCAGCCGCTCCGCGCCCTGCAGCCGCGACAGCGCGATCAGCTCGGAGACCAGCGTCCCGAGCCGGGTCGACTCGTGCAGGATCTTGGTGGAGAACCGCCGCACCTCTTCGGCGTCGTCGGCCGCGTCCAGCACCGCCTCGGCGAGCAGCGCGAGCGCCCCGACCGGGGTCTTGAGCTCGTGGCTGACGTTCGCGACGAAGTCGCGGCGGGTGGCCTCCAGGCGGACCGAGTCGGACTCGTCGGCGGCGTCGACGACGGTGAAGCCGTCGCCGACCGGCCGCACCTCGCCGAGCACCGCGGCCGGGCCGCTGCCGCGCAGCGCGGTGCCGGCGCGGTTGAGCGGGGAGAGGTCGACGGGCACCGGCTCGCCGTTCAGCAGGGCCTGTTCGGCGGCCTTGCGGGCGCGCGGATCGGCCTGGTGGTCGCGGATGAGTCCGAGCTCGTCGGCTCGCGGGTTGTGCAGCACCACGTCGCCGAACTTGTTGAGCACGACCACGCCGCTGTCACTGGTGTGCACCAGCCTCTGAAGCAGTTCGGCGACGGTCGGGCCTTCAGGCTTGCCGCGGCGCCGGGATCCCCGAGCTGCGACGAAGCCGCCGATCGCGCCCAGTGCGAGCGCGCCGATGATCAGGGCGGTGTAGCCCAATGCGGTCACGCCAGCATCGTAAGCAAGCCGGGGTGGGGAAAGGCCAGTCTACGAGGGCGTTCCGTGATACCCGTGACACGAAAAGGGGGCTTCTTCACCTCGGCTTCACCCCCTGCTGGGAGCCAGTTCACGTACCGCCCGGTCGACCGTCGCGCTCCGTTCGCCGCCTCGGCGACTTCTCGCCATCCGCCACCCATCTAGGTGACGAGCGAGGGGCGCCCTTACCAAACTGCTCGGCAACGGGCGCCCCTCGCTTTGAGCCGATCGGACTAGCGGCCCTGGTTCGCGACGGCTGCCGCGGCGCTGGCGGCGGCCTCCGGGTCGAGGTAGGTGCCACCCGGGTTGGTGGGCTTGAGGTCGGCGCCGAGGTCGTAGCGCAGCGGGATACCGGTAGGGATGTTCAGGCCCGCGATGTCGCCGTCGGAGATCCCGTCCAGGTGCTTCACCAGCGCGCGCAGCGAGTTGCCGTGCGCGGCGACCAGCACCGTGCGGCCGGCCCGCAGGTCAGGCACGATCGCCGACTCCCAGTACGGCAGCAGCCGGGCCACCACGTCCTTGAGGCACTCGGTGCGCGGGAGGTCGGCGCCGAGGTCGGCGTAGCGCGGGTCGGAGTCCTGGCTGAACTCGCTGCCGAGCTCGATCTCCGGCGGCGGCGTGTCGTAGGAACGGCGCCAGAGCATGAACTGGTCTTCGCCGTAGGCCTCGAGGGTCTGCTTCTTGTTCTTGCCCTGCAGCGCGCCGTAGTGGCGCTCGTTGAGCCGCCAGTCGCGGCGAACCGGGATCCAGTGCCGGTCGGCGACGTCGAGGGCGATGTTCGCCGTCGAGATGGCGCGCCGCAGCAGCGAGGTGTGCAGCACATCCGGCAGCACCCCGCTCTCGCGCAGCAGCTCACCGCCGTGCTTGGCCTCGGCCGTGCCCTTCTCCGACAGCGGGACGTCCACCCAGCCGGTGAACAGGTTCTCGGCGTTCCACGTGCTCTCACCGTGCCGCAGCAGCACCAGGGTCGCAGTCATAACCCCAGGCTATAGGTGTTGTGAGCTCGCTTTGCGTGGCGGTGCGGGTGGTGGCCCCCACGGCTGCGCAAGCTGCGCAGGTGGGCCAAGCGGCTTCGCCGGTTCAAGGACGAAGATCAAAACCGTCCTTGAACAGTCGCTCAACGCCGGCCGCCGTGCTTGCGCGTGGAGCCGCCTCAGTCGAGGGCGGCGTCGAGGGTGATCGTGGTTCCGGTGAGGGCCGCCGAGACCGGGCAGATCTCCTTGGCCTTCTGGGCCGTTCGGTCGAAGACGTCCGGGGCGATTCCCGGTACCTTCGCCCGCACGGTCAGCGCGATCCCCGTGATGGCGAAGCCGTCGCCGCGCGGGCCGAAGGCGACCTCGGCGCTGGTGTCGATCCGCTCCGGTGGCGTGCCCGCCGCGGTGAGCAGGCCGGACAGCTGCATCGAGTAGCAGGCGGAGTGGGCCGCGGCGATCAGTTCCTCGGGGCTGGTGCGGCCGTCGGGCTCCTCGGCCCGGGACGCCCAGGTGACCGGGAACTGGCCGGCATTGGACGAGTCCAGCGTGACGGTGCCGGAGCCGGACTTGAGGTCTCCGGTCCACTGCGTGGTGGCGTTGCGATCGGTCATTTCGCCGCTCCTCATCGGGTGCGCGGAGGCCGCTGCCTCCCGCCGGATCCACCCTCCCGCAGCGCGCGGTGACCCGCAGTTTTGGTTGTGCGTGTCACCCGACAGTTATGTGATCATCGCAGCGCCGTGACACGAAAGTGGTGACTGTCACTTTCGCGCACGCACCGAACGCGGTTCGAATCCTTAGCGTTACTTTCAGTAGAAAACATCACACTAATGGAGTAATGCGGCGGCCTTGTGGCCGCTGCAGGACTCTGCGAAGTTGACAACGCTCTCCTTGAGATCGGCTCCCACGCACTCCCCGATCTCGCGAGAGCAAGTACGCGGTTCGTATCCCCCATCGAACCGCGCCCCCGCCGGGCCCCGGGTGCCCCCCGCCCACCGGCCCGTCAGGCGGGACCCCCACGCGGGGCGGCTCGTGCTCGTGACTCCCCCTCTCTCCCGAGCCGCCCCGCGCGGTCCCTTTGTTTTCAGGCTCGCCTTGCTCGGCGGTGCTGCCCCGTGAGTGCTTTGGGGCGCTATGGCACCCCGAAACGCTCACGGGCCTGGAACTGCCGGGCTCAGATGCGGGTGTTGCGGAGGGCTTTCCGGCGGCGGCGCAGGAGCCAGGCCGCCGTGGCCGGCACCGCTAGCACCACCGCGAACGGGAGCACCGCGCCGAAGGCCGTCAGCAGGAACGCTCCGATCTCGGACAGCGCTCGCCAGCCGCCGAAGAGCCCCGCCAGGAAGCCCGTGTCGTCGTCGGCGACCGCGCTCGGGCGCTCCAGCCGCACCGTCACCGTGGCCAGCTCGACCTGGCCGGACAGCGCCGCCGCGCGCCGTTCGAGGGCGTCCAGTTCCGTTTCGCGCGAGGTCAGCTCGCTCTCGATCGACACGATCTCGTCGACCGTCGCGGCGCGATCCATCAGCGCGCGCAATCGCTGCACGCTGGCCCGCTGGGAATCGATCCGGCTCCGGGTGTCCACCAGCTGGTCGGTGACGTCCTGGGTCTGCTGGCTGCGCGACGTGACCCGCCCCAGGCCGGACAGCTCGCCCAGCACCTGGTCCAGGCGCTCCGCCGGAACCCGCATCGTCATCGTCGTGCTCGACCGGTAGGTGTCCTCCTGCTCGAGGTAACCGCCCGCGCCCTCGCTGCGCCGCCGCACCTCGGCGCCGACCCGCTCGATGTCGTCGACCTCGATGCCCAGCTCCGCCGTCCGGATCACTTCTCGCTGCCCGGTCGCCGGGCTCTGCGCGTCAGGCGCCGTCTCGGTCGCGAAACCGTTGCCCGAGGTGCTGCGCTCCGATGGGGCTACCGGCGCCACCGCGCGAGACTGCGAGTTCGCCGAATCGCCTGCCCCCGAAGAACATCCACCGAGCAGGCCGAGCGCGACCACCGCCACGATCGGCCCGCGTAATCGCCGCTTGCCCATGCCGTTCTCCTCCGCGTCGTCGTGAACACGGCGGAGACGGAGGAGGACGATCTTCCGGTTGCACCGATCGGGCGACGAACGCCGCTACTGCTGGTCGTGCAGGGGCTGGACCGGGCCGTCGCGCTCCACCAGCTGCCGGAACGGCTGGAGGTTCGCCAGGGACTCGCCGCGCGACTCGCGCCAGCCCCACTCGCGCCGGATGGCCGTGGCGAACCCGAGCTCCAGCAGGGTGTTGAAGTCGCCGTCGGCCGCCTCCAGGACCTGCCCGAGCACCCTGTCCAGCTCGTCGGCGGTCACCGCGTGCAGGCCGATCCGGCCGACTAGGTAGATGTCGCCGTTGCCGTCGATCGTGTAGTGCACGCCGTAGAGCCGGGCGTTGCGGCGCAGCAGGAACCGGTACACGTCCTCGTGCGCCTCGTCGGGCTGCCGGCACACGAACGCCTCGACGACCAGGGCGTGTTCGGCCACGATGAGCCAGCAGTTGGTCTGCAGCTTCTTGTTGCCGGGCAGCGTGACGAAGTACCGCCCCGCGCCCTTGGGCGCGTACTCCAGCCCACTTGCGTCCAATGTGGACTTGATGACCTCGTCGACGCTCACGCCGTGACCTCCCGGATGCGCAACTGCGCGTGGAACGACATCTTCGCCTGCGCGTAGGCGTCGAGCAGAGCCTCTGTGGTGCGTTGCCACGAGAAGCGCGCAGCGTGCGCGGTGGTGTTCGCGGCCAGCCGAGCGCGCAATCCCGGCTCCAGCACCGAGCCGAGCGCATCCGCCCACTGCCCGGCGCCGTGCCCGTCCACCAGCAGCCCGGACACGCCGTCGTCGACCGCGACCGGCAAGCCGCCGACGGCGGCTGCGACCACCGGCGTTCCGCAGGCCTGCGCCTCCAGCGCGACCAGCCCGAAGGACTCGTTGTAGCTCGGCACCGCCACGACGTCCGCCGCCCGGTACACGTCGCGCAGAGCGACCCCGCTGCGCGGCGGGAGGAACCGCACCACATCGGTGATGCCCAGCTGCGCCGCGAGTTCCTGCAGCGCCCGGGGACGTTCCAGCCCGCTGCCGGACGGCCCGCCGACCACCAGCACCACGAGGCGGTCGCGGATCTCCGGACGCCGGGCGAGCAGTTCCGCCGTCGCCCGCAGCAGCACGTCCGGGGCCTTCAGCGGCTGGATCCGGCCGACGAAGGCGAACACCACCGCGTCCGGCGGCAGGTCCAGGTCGGCGCGGGCGGCGGCACGATCGCCGGGGGTGAACAGTTCGAGGTCGACGCCGGGCGGGATCGTCACGACCGCGTCCGGATCGGCGCCGTAGCGGTCGATCAGGTCGGCGGCCTCGAACTCGGTGTTGGCCACCAGCACGTCCGCCTCGGCGACCACCTGCTCCTCGCCGAGCACCCGGCCCCGCGGCTCGGGGCTGTCGCCCACGGCGAGGTTGGCGTTCTTGACCTTGGCGAGCGTGTGCGCCGTGTGCACCAGCGGGACGCCCCAGCGCTCCCGCGCCAGCCAGCCGACCTGCCCGGACAGCCAGTAGTGCGAGTGCACGATGTCGTAGTAGCCGGGCTCGTGGCGGGCTTCCACCCGCAGCGCGCCGGCGGCGAAGGCGCACAGCTGGGACGGCAGGTCGTTCTTGTCGAGCCCCTCGAAGGGGCCCGCGACCACGTTCCGGACCAGGACGCCGGGGGCCAGCTCCGCGATCGGCGGGATGTCCGAGGAGGTCGCCCTGGTGAAGATCTCGACCTCGGTGCCCAGCGCGGCGAGCTGCTTGGCGGTCTGCGCGACGTAGACGTTCATGCCGCCGGCGTCGCCGGTACCGGGCTGCTCCAGCGGGGAGGTGTGCAACGAGAAGACGGCGGCGCGGCGCGGCCGCATGCGTAACGTGCTGGAAGTCATCTGCTGCCCATCGCAAGCCGAGCGGCCCGAATTTTTCGGGCCCGCGTCAAACCCGACACCCGGCGCGGCGGAAACATTCCCGTCGCCGTGCCGGAACACAGCCGGGCCAACCTTCGACGCTACCGCCCGGGGGCCGCCGGTCAGGCCTGCCAGGCGGCCCCGGGTGGCACTGCTCACACGCCGGGCGACCGGCCCGAACGCAGCGCGAGCAGCGCCCCGACGAGCGCGATCACCGCGGATGCGGCGACCGCGGTGCGCAGGCCGCCGCCGGTGTCGAAGTCGACGATGACCCACCATTGGCGGGTGCTCCGCGAGAGCGGCGTGATCTACCAGCGGCCGGCCGGCCGCGAGATCCACCTGACCCTGCGCTGCGCCGACCTCGACGAGAAGTTCCCGGGCGTGCTCAAGGCGATCCTCGCCGCCGCCCCCGACGACTGAGCCCGCGTACGCAACGGGGCCGTGAGTCTCGCGCACGCAACGGGGCCGTGAGTCTCGCGCACGCAACGGGGCCGTGAGTCTTTTGGGCCGCTATAGCAACCCAAAGGACTCACGGCCCCGTTTCAGCGGAAGGACTTGGCTCAGACCGCCGACTTCTTAGTCCACTGGTCCCAATTGAGGAGCCAGTCGTAGACGTCGAACTGCGCCGGCATGGTGCTGGCCGAACCCGTCACCTCGATCGGATCGCCGAGCAGCGCGCTGTCGAAGTAGGCCTTCGCGTCGGCCGCGCTGAGGTTGATGCAGCCGTGCGAGTTGTTGACCTTGCCGAGCGCGGCGGCGTTCTCCTGGTTCTCGTGGATGAACTCGCCGTGGTTCGAGAACCGCGCCGCCCAGGTCTTGCGCACGTCGCGGTAGCCGTACCGGGGGTTGTCCATGATCTCCACCGGGTTCTTCTCCATCACGATGAAGGTGCCGTTGGGAGTGTTGCGGCCCGGGTCGTACTCCTCACCGTAGCTCGCCGCGTAGCTGGCCACCTGCTCGCCGTCGCGCATCACGACCAGCCGGTGGGTGCCCACGGCCGCCTTCACGATCTGCGCCCGCCCGATGTCGAACTCGGTGCTCAGGTCCGCCAGCCCGTAGGCGCCCTGGCCGTAGGACTGGCCGTAGAGCTTCGCGTGCACGCTGACGTGGGTGTGCGCCGGCCAGTACTCCTTCGGCCGCCAGTTGACCTGCCGGTCCGACAGCCACGCCCAGGAGCCCTCGACCGGCACCGAGGTCTGCACGGTCAGCGCCCGCTGGATCGCCGCCTTGTCCTGAACCGCCTCGTCGAACTTCACGCTGATCGGCATCGCGATGCCGACCTTGGCGTTGTCCGTCGGGTTGATCGTGGCGCGGATCGTCTTCGCGGGCTGCAGCGTGCTGAACCGGCCCTGCACCGGCACCTGCTTGCCGTCCTCGCCGGTCGCCTGGCCGGTCCAGGAGTAGCTCTTGCCGTAGCCGAGCGCCTCGGTGGCGTGCCAGCTCTTGCCGTCCTTGGCCAGCTCGCCGGCGACCTGCTTGCCGTCGGCGTTGGCCAGCACGATGGTGTCGAACCTGCCGCGATCCACGGTGGCCCCGATCGGCGCCGCCGGGTTGACCTCGCCCGCGTCGGAGCCCGGCTCGAAGGACACCTTGGCGACCGGGTCCGCGGGTTTCTGCTCCTGCGGTGCGGACGAGCCGCAGCCCGAGATCAGCAGCACCGCCGCCACAGCTCCCGCCAGCGCAGCCCACCGCGACCGCGGCTTGGAACCACTCACCTTCTGACCCCGATCCCTTCCGAGAATTTGCACACGGCCATCCCTTTTGCCCGAAAAGCAACCGGACGGTCGTGGAAAAGTGACCCAATATCCATAAGACGCCCGAAGACGTAAAAAGATGTCCTGAACCCCCAGTGTGTCGTGTCACATCCGGCGCGTCACACCAGCCCCGGCCGGACGTGGTCCGATGGAAGCGGGCAATCGGCCGTCTCCCGGGAGGAAGAAGACGTGAGCACAAGTTCTGCAGGCCGCTGGGCCGTGGTCACCGGGGCGAGTTCCGGCATCGGCGAGGCCACCGCACGCCAACTCGCCGCCGCCGGTTTCCACGTGGTGCTGGGCGCCCGGCGGCTCGAGCGGCTGACCGCGCTCGCCGAGGAGATCGGCGGCACGGCGCTGCCGCTGGACATCACCGATCCGGATTCGGTGGCGGCGTTCGTCGAGCAGGTGCCGGAATGCCACGTGCTGATCAACAACGCCGGCGGCGCGAAGGGCCTGGCCAAGGTCGCCGAAGCCGACGAGGACGACTGGCGCTGGATGTGGGAGACCAACGTGCTCGGCACGCTGCGGATCACCAAGGCGCTGCTGCCGAAGCTGGTCGCCTCGGGCGACGGGCACGTGGTGACGGTGACCTCGGTGGCGGCCTCGGAGGTCTACGACAACGGCGCGGGCTACACCTCGGCCAAGCACGCCCAGGGCGCGCTGCATCGCACGCTGCGGGGCGAGTACCTGGGCGATCCGGTGCGGTTCACCGAGGTCGCGCCGGGCGCCGTGGAGACGGAGTTCTCCGAGGTGCGCTTCGGCGGCGACAAGGAGCGCGCGGCGGCGGTCTACCGCGGCATCACGCCGCTGACCGCTGACGACATCGCGGACGTCATCACGTTCGTGGTGACCCGCCCGTCCCACGTGAACCTGGACTTCATCACCGTCAGGCCCCGCGACCAGCACTCGGCCACCCGGATGCACCGCCGCAGCGAGTGATCCATTCCGGCTGAAGGGCGCCTTTCGCCGATCGGGTCGGCGGGAGGCGCCGCTCCGGCTCACACGCGGATGCGCTGGGATTCGGTGCAGAGCTCCACGTCGAGCTCCGCCAGCACGTCCGTGATCGGGCTGGCGAAACCGAACACGCCGCCGCGGCTGCCCGCCACGTGCAGGCCGATGATCCGCCCGCCCGGATCGAGCACCGCCGCCCCGGCATCGCCCGGCCCGCAGAACCGCAGGTCCGCGGCGGTGATGCGGATTTGCTCCCGCAGCACCCGGACGCCCAGGGCCTCGCCGTGATCGATCCGCACGGTCGCATCGACCGAGGTGACGACGCCGAGCGTCACGCCCGTGCCGAAGCCGTTCTTGCGGACCCGCTCGCCCGGATACGCCGTCGCGCGCCCGGTGACCGGGCCGATGCCGTCGACCACGCACGACGTCTCCGAACCCGGCGCGATCGCGACCGCGGCCGCGTCAACCCGGCCGGACAGCGCCGCCCGCGCCAGCTCGGTGTGCACCCGGCCGCCGTCCGGATCGACCATCCGGTCGCCCACCGCCCAGGCATCGTCCAGGCAGGCCACGTCGAAGGTGGTCAGGCCCATCGGGACCACCGTCGGCGCGGTGCCGGTGACGATCGCCCCGAGCGTGCCGATCCGGCGGTACTCGCCGGCGCTCGGCACGGTCGGCGGCGTCAGGTAGACGGCCCGGCAGGGCGCGAGCCCGCCGCCGGCCCGCACCACGCCGGAGCGCTCGCCGCAGCGCCGGCTCGGCGCCAGCGGCTCCTGCCGGGTGCAGTGGATGTGCTGCAGGACCGGCTGCTCCTCGATGACGTCGGTCGGGATGCCGAAGATGTCGCCCGGTACGCAGGTGCCCGGTACGAGCTGGTCGCGCGGTCTCTTGCAGACCACCGAGACGACGATGACCTGCTGCCCGGTGGGCGCCCCGGCACGGTGCTTCACACCGATGTCGACAGCGGTCACCCCGGGCAGGTCCAGGAGCTGGTCCTCGACAGCCCGCTTGATCGGGCGTATGACCGCCCGGTCCCTAAGCTCCCTGATGCTCAGCATGGTGGCCCCCTCCACCTACCCCATTTAACACTCAGGGTTACGCATCAGTCACGAAGAGTCACTCTTACGGCCGTTCGGCTCTTCGGCTGCTACAGCGAACAGTCCACCAACACGGGCTCGGGTGCCAGCGAAACGCCGAAGGCCACGCGTACCCCGTCCCGAACTTCACGCGCTAGAAGTAGCAGGTCGCGGGTCGCCGCGGCGCCGCGGTTGGTCAGCGCGAGGGTGTGCTTGGTGGACAGCCCCACCCGTCCGCCGGGGCCGGGATGCCCCTTCGCGAACCCGGCTCGCTCGATCAGCCACGCCGCGGACAGCTTGGTCCGGCCGCCGTCCGCCGGGTACTGCGGGATCCGCTGGTCCGGGCCGATCTCGGCGACGATGCGGGCCAGCACCTCGGGCAGGTCGTCGGCGTCGACGATCGGGTTCGTGAAGAACGAGCCGGCGCTCCAGGTGTCGTGGTCGGCCGGGTCGAGCACCATGCCCTTGCCGCGCCGCAGCGCCAGCACTGCCTCGCGGGCGCTGGCCACGTCGACCTGCCCGCCGGGCTCCACGTCTAGCGTGCGCGCGAGCTCGGCGTACCGGATCGGGGCCGACTGGCCGCCGTCGCGCAGCAGGAACCGGGCGCGCAACACCACGGCGGCGTCGCTGTGCTTGAGCACGCTGCTCCGGTAGGCCAGCCCGAGCTCGCCGGCCGGGACCGTGCGCACGCGCCCGGTGGCGCGATCCAGCAGGTCGACCGAGACCAGCAGCTCGGACACCTCGATGCCGTAGGCGCCGACGTTCTGCACCGGCGTCGCCCCGGTCAGGCCGGGGATGCCGGACAGGCATTCGAGCCCGCCCAGGCCCTGGCGGACCGTGTCGGCGACCACCTCGTCCCAGTCCTCGCCGGCCTCCGCCGTGAGCTGCACCAGCCCGTCGCCGACGCTGTCGTACTGGCGCCCCTTGGTGGCGATCCGCACCACGTGCCCGGCGAAGCCCTCGTCCGCGACCACGACGTTCGAGCCGCCGCCGAGCACCAGCAGCCGCTGCCCGGCCGAATCCGCGGCCCGCACCGCGGCGGTCAACTCGTCTGGGCGGTGCGCGACCACCAGGTCGGCTGCCGGGCCGCCCAGCCGCAGCGTCGTGTAGCCGGCCAGCGACCGGCCGTCACCGCCGTGCCCGACGGCTGTCCCGGCTGGGTGCGGATCCGACGACCGAGTGTTATCGCGCACTTCTTCCGCACCGGACATGGAGGGGTTCACGGTTGCCAAAGGTAGCCTCCGCTGCATGGCACGCCGCATCGAGCACCGGAGCACCTCCGAGTGGCCCGCCGCCCGGGTGTACGAGGCGCTGATCGACAACGACTACCTCGCCGACCGGTTGGCGGAGATCGGCGGCTCGAACGCGGCGCTGCTCCAGCACGTCACCACCGAGGACGGCGCGCGGTTCCAGGTGCGCCAAGGCGTGCACGCCGACAAGTTGCCGTCGGTGGCCCGCACGGTGGTCGGCGGGGACCTGACGATCGACCGAAGCGAATCGTGGCGGCGCGAGGAGGACGGGCACTACACCGGCGAGATCGCCGCCGAGATCGCCGGCGCGCCCTGCTCGATCACCGGCTCGATGTGGCTGCGCGACCTGGCCGAACCGGTCGGATCCGAGGTCAGCGAGTTCGTCGTGTCCGGCAGCGTGCGGGTGAACGTGCCGTTCCTGGGCGGCAAGCTGGAGGACCTGATCGTCGACCAGGTGCAGAAGCTGCTGTCCGACGAGGAGCACTTCACGACCGAGTGGCTGGCCCGCCGGGGATGAGCTCGGCCCCGAAGAAGCGGGCGCCCCGGCTCGCCGCCGGTCGGGCTCGCGCCCTGGGCATGCCGACGCGCGGCACCACCAACCCGAACCGGCTGCGGCGCATCGACCGGTGGATCGCGGGCACGCCGTGGGTCGCCGACGCGCTGCGCAACGCCGTGGAGCCGGTCGTCATCGACCTCGGCTACGGCGCCACCCCGGTGACCACCGTGGAGCTGGCGGCCCGGCTTCGTCCGCTGCGGCCGGACGCACGGGTGGTCGGGCTGGAGATCGACCCGGATCGGGTCGCGGCCGGCAAGCTCGTCGCCGATCCGCCCGCGCTGGAGTTCCGCCGCGGCGGGTTCGAGCTGGCCGGATTGGCCGCCGGGGTGCGCGACTTCCCGGGGCCCGCGCTGGTGCGGGCGTTGAACGTGCTGCGCCAGTACACCGAGCCCGAGGCGTGGAAGGCCTGGGAGGAGCTGTGCTCCCGGCTGGCGCCGGACGGGTTGCTGGTGGAGGGCACCTGCGACGAGATCGGGCGGCGCTGCTGCTGGGTGACGCTGGACCGGAGCGGGCCGCGGACGCTGACGCTGGCCTGCCTGCCCGCCGACATCGAGCGGCCGTCGGACCTCGCCGAGCGGCTGCCCAAGACCTTGATCCACCGCAACGTGCCGGGCGAGAAGGTGCACGCGATGCTGGCCGAGCTCGACGCGTGCTGGGCGAAGGCCGCCCCGATGGCCCCGTTCGGGCCGCGCGCCCGGTGGGTGCAGGCCACGCAGACGTTCGCGGAGCTGGGCTGGCCGGTGCTGGACCGGCGGCGAAGGTGGCGGCTGGGCGAGCTCACCGTCGACTGGTCCGCGGTAGCGCCCTGAGCCGGCCCGCGCGGGCTTTCACCGCGCTGCGGGTCGGCATTCGGCCCTGCTGGTGGTCGATGGATTCCGCGCACACGCCCAGGACTTCTGACCGCCCACCAAGCGATCGACGGCCGATCTCCTGGTCCGCCGCCCTGTCCACGACGACGTCCGGATTCCTATTGTGGAGACATGGCGAGCGACTTCTTGCACCGCGCATTCCGGGACCAGGCCGCTGCCTTCCGCAGCGCCGTGCTCCAGGCCGGACCGAACTCCGAGGTCTCGACCTGCCCCGGCTGGGACGTCCGCAAGCTGGTCCAGCACCTCGGGCAGGCCTACGCGAGGGCGGAGCTCTCCCTGCACCTGGAGCCGGGCAGCGAGCGCCCCGAGGACCTGCGGCCGCCGGCCGAGTTCGACGACGTGGTCGCCTGGTGGGACGAGCGGCTGGCGATCCTGCTCCAGACACTGTCCACAATGGATCAGGACCGGCCCGTGCGGTCGCTCTACCCCGGCGGCACCCCGAAGACCTGGACCCGGCGGATGGCGCACGAGACGGCGATCCACCGGCTCGACGCGGAGCACGCGCTCGCCGGGCTCGGCCCGGACCACGTGCACGATCTGATCTTCGACCCGGAGCTGGCGGCCGACGGCATCGACGAGTTCCTGACCATGCTGCTGCCCCTCGGCGACTGGGCGGAGCAGGAGAGCGAGGGCAAGGTGCTCTTCCACGCTCCGGACGCGGGCCGCGCCTGGCTGGTCGAGTACCGGCCGGGCCGGCCGCCGCTAGCCGGGGCGCCGACCGACGCGGCGTTGGAGGTCGACGCGACGGTCGCGGGCACGGCAGACGCGTTGTTCCGGCGGGTCTGGGGCCGCCCGAGCACTGCCGTGGTGACAGGCGACGCCGCCCTCGCGGCCCTCGCGGCCGGGCGCTGACTACAGCCCGTGCGTACTTTGTGCTGCTATAGCGACACAAAGTACGCACGGCACCTGGCCAGGCGAAACAGTGCTCACGCAGCGGCAGTCAATGCGGGTTGTTCGGACCGCTCCGCTGCCCCGATCCGGTCAACCCTCTTGAGCAGCGTCAACGCCAGCATCAGCAGCAAAGCGGCGAGGCACCCGCTGACGATCGCCACGGCCTGCAGGCCCGACGTGAAGCCCTCGCGTACAACGGCCACGAGCGCATCACCACCGGGGAGGCGCTCGGCGATGGCGAGCCCACCGCCCAGATTTCCGGCGACCTCGGCGACCAGATCGCCCGGAACCCCCTCGGGCGCCGACGTCCGCACCTGGTCGCGGTAGACGGCGGCCATGACGCTGCCGGTCGCCGCAACCCCGAAGGCCAGGCCGAGTTCGTAGCTGGTCTGCCCGACCGCGGACGCCTGCCCCGCCTTCTCCGGCGGGGCGGCACCGACCGCGATGTTGGTGCCCAGCACGGTGATCGGTGCCAGCCCCGACATCATCGCGGTCACGCCGACCACCGCGGGCACCACGCCGGAGGGGCCGGGCGGGAGCGTGGCGATCAGCGCGCAACCGACGATCGCGAGCACGGCACCACCGGCGATCACGTGGGCCGACCGCACCCGCCTGGCCAGCGCGGACGTCACCTGCGATCCGATCGCCAGCCCGACGGCGGGCAGCACCATCAGCAATCCGGCAGGCAGCGGCGAAACCCCGGCGACGAGCTGGAAGTACTGCGGCACCAGGTATTCCACGCCGTTCATCGCGGCCAGACCGACGAACAGCAGGACCAGTGCGGTGGCGAACGTCCGGTCGCCGAACAGGCGCAGGTCCAGCAGCGGGTTGTCGATCCCGCGCTGGCGGCGGACGAACAGCAGGCCGAAGAGCATCGTCACCAGCAGAGCCGACAGCGCCCAGCCGTCGACGCCGTACTCGCCGAAGTGCTTGATGGCGTAGACGAACGACAGCAACGTCAGCAACAGCAGCGGCATGCTGATCGCATCGAGCTTGCGGGCACCGGGATCGCCGGAGGCGGGAACCGTGATCGGCACGACGACGAGCGCGACGACCATCACCGGCACCCCGGCCAGGAAGACCGAGCCCCACCAGAAGCGCTCCAACAGCACACCGCTGAGCACCGGGCCGAGCGCGATACCCGTGGACAGCGCGGTCACCCACATCGCGATGGCCCTGGCCCGCTGCCGCGGATCGGTGAACATGTCGGAGATCAGCGCCAGCGTCGACGGGATGATGGCCGCGCCGGCCACCCCGAGGACCGCCCGGCCGGCGATCAGCGCGCCCGGGTTCGGCGCGAAGGCGGCGGCGAGCGACGCGACGCCGAAGACCGCGATGCCGAACAGCAGCATCTTGCGCCTGCCGAAACGGTCACCGAGGTTTCCTGCGAGGACCAGGAGGCAGGCCATCGCGAAGCCGTAGCTGTCGTTGATCCACAGCAGCTCCGCGCTCGTGGGCCGCAGGTCCGCGGCGAGTTGCGGGGTGGCCAGCCACAGCACGCCGAGGTCGGCGGCCAGCAGCAGGGTGGGCAGCAGCAGGACGGCCAGGCCGATCCGGCGCCGAAACCCGAACGTTCGTGAAGGCATGGACTCCACCCAACAACCGCAGCGCTGGACTGTGGATGGCTGGAAGTCCGGGATCGATGTCCGCGCGTCTAGGCTGGCGGCCGTGGACGATGCGCTGTCGAGCCTGCTGCACGACGTCCGGTCCAGGGGCGCGCTTTTCGACCAGTCGATCCTCTGCCCGCCGTGGTCGCTGCGGTTCGCGGACGAGACTCCGCTGACACTGCTGACGATGGTCAACGGCGAGGCCTGGGTGCTGCCTGACGATGCCGAACCGGTTCGCCTGCGCAGGCACGACGAGGCCATCGTCGTGGGCCCGAAGCCGTTCACGGTCGCCGACTCCCCGGAAACCGGGCCGCTCGCGGCGCACGCCGAGCCGCCGATGTGCGGCGCCGGCACCGACGTCACCGGCTCGACCGTGCTGCTCAAGGGCACCTACCAGGTGCGGGGCAGCGTTTCGCAGCGAGTGCTGACCGCGTTGCCCCGCGTCGCGGTGATCCCCGCCGGGCCCGCCGGGTGCCCGACGCTAGAGCTGATCATCGACGAGATCCGGGTGGACAAGCCCGGCCGCCAGGCGATCCTGGACCGCCTGCTCGACCTGCACCTGGTCGCCAGCCTGCGGGAATGGTTCGACCGGCCGGAATCGGGCGCCCCGGCCTGGTACCGGGCGCATCACGACCCGCTGATCGGCCGGGCCGTGGCGCTCATCCACGAGGCCCGGAGCACCCGTGGACGGTGGCGAAGCTGGCCGCCGAGGCGGGCATGTCGCGGGCGACCTTCGCGCAGCGGTTCCGCCGGCTGGTCGGGCAACCGCCCATGGCGTACCTCGCGGAGTGGCGAATCTGCCAGGCCGCCGACCTGCTGGCGCGAACGGATGCGACGGTCGACGCCATCGCCCGCCAGGTCGGCTATTCCAACGCGTACGCGCTCAGCGTCGCCTTCAAGCGCAGCCTCGGCATCCGCCCCAGCGAACACCGCGCCGCCCTCGCCGGCTGACCCGTTCCGCCGGCGACGGCTCGTGAGCGCTTTGGACTGCCATGGCGATCCAAAGTGCCCACGACACCCGACCAGGCGAAACGATGACTCCTAGTGGGCGTCGCACGGCTCGGCCTGTTGCCGGAACAACCATTGCTACCTGCGATAATCACCGGCCGTGAGCCCTTCCGAACGTCGCTTCGTCATCAGCTTCGGCTGCCCGGACCGCACCGGGATCGTCGCCCGCATCGCGACCTTCATCGCCGAGCACGGCGGCTGGATCGTCGAGGCCGGCTACCACACCGACATCAACACCGGCTGGTTCTTCACCAGGCAGGAGGTCCGCGCGGACTCGCTGCCGTTCGGCATCGACGAGCTGCGGCGCCGGTTCGCCGCCGTCGCCGAGGAGCTCGGCAGCCGCACCAACTGGCAGGTGGCCGACACCGGCGAGCGGCGGCGCGTGGTGATCCTGGTGTCGAAGGAGGGCCACTGCCTGCACGACCTGCTCGGCCGCATCGGCTCAGGTGAGCTCGACGTCGACCTGAGCGCGGTGATCGGCAACCACCCGGATCTGGGCCCGATCACCGAGGCGCACGGCATCCCGTTCCACCACGTGCCGTTCGGCAAGGACCCGGACGCGAAGGCGGCGGCGTTCCGGGAGGTCCGGAAGCTGGTGGACGACCACGACCCGAACGCGATCGTGCTCGCCCGCTTCATGCAGGTGCTGCCGCCCGAGCTGTGCGAGGCGTGGGCGGGCCGGGCGCTGAACATCCACCACAGCTTCCTGCCGTCGTTCGCCGGCGCCCGCCCGTACCACCAGGCGTACGAGCGCGGCGTGAAGCTCATCGGCGCGACCTGCCACTACGTGACCGCGGAGCTCGACGCGGGGCCGATCGTCGAGCAGGACGTGATCCGCGTGGACCACACCGACGACGTGACCGACATGGTCCGCAAGGGCCGCGACGCCGAGAAGCTCGTGCTGGCCCGGGGCCTGCGCGCGCACCTGGAAGGCCGGGTCCTGGTCCACGGCCGCCGCACCGTCGTCTTCTGATCCGGTGGCCGGGCGCGCTGCGGAGAGGGAGGCTCGCGCCCGGCCACCGGGGTTGGGCCGCTGCGGCGGAGTCGGGGGATGGGGCACCGCAGCGGCCCGTTCTTGGGGGTGTTGATCAGGTTCGCAGGTGGTGCCGCCCGGTGGGCTCGTCGGGATCACGCGTCGGGAACGCCGGTATGGGCGGGGGCTCCCGCTCGGCGCGGCGTTCGGCTTCGACGTCGGCTATCAGGTGCCAGACGGTGTACTCACCTTCGCCGCCTCCAGCGTGTTGGGCTGCGGACAGCGAGAACCGGGGCACCGGAACACGACTGACCAGCATGGCCAGGATCAGCAGGCTGAAGAGGACCAAAGTGGCCAACTGAAGCCAGAACATGAGGTTTCCTTCCGAAATCGGTTGCAAGATAAGGAAAATCAGGCACTGTCGCGGTCAGCGAGGATGCGCCAGCAACGCATGCACGACTCCTCGCGTATCCAGTCCACTTCGGACCGATCGTGCAACTCCCCCGCGTCGACCTCAGCGCCGCAGTAAGCAGTCACGGCCTCACCGGACGCAGCTTTCTTCGCAGCGATGGGGAAAGCGTGCCGACCACCGGCGACCGGCCGCCATATGTACGTCAGGTACTCGCTCATACACCCTCCTTCCAGTAAGCCTTCCAACATCACAAAATATTTCTAGAATCCTGTCGGATCCGTAGTCGCCTGATCGAGTAGTTGTTCCTGGGGGCATCGAACGAGCAGGGAAGATCGGCTTGAACCAAAGGAGGACTGTTCGCATGGCCATGAGCCCGACAGTGCGGAGCCGTCGTCTGGGAGCGCAGCTTCGCGACTTGCGCAGCGACGCCAACATCCGGGGCATTGAACTTGCCAAGGCTGTGGGCGTCTCCCAATCACACCTGTCGCAGTGTGAGAACGGCCGCGCTGTGCTCACGTCGAAACAGCTTGAAGCGGCGATCGACTTCCTCGAACCCGACGAACATCAAGCCGAGTTGCTTCGCGCACTTCGCAAGGACGCCGCAAAGAAAGGCTGGTGGCGCGACTTCAGCGACGTCTTGCCGGAGCAGGTCGAAGTGTTGATCGGGCTTGAGACCGAAGCGACCTGGCTCCGGTCGTTCGAAGGCGGTGTGATCCCAGGACTGCTACAAACGCACGACTACGCAGAGGCAGTGATCAGTGCTGCTACGCCGTACGTCCGTCCACAGGACATCGAGCGCCGAGTTGATCTGCGGATGCGGCGCCAGCAACGCCTCAGGGAGCCGGACTGCAAGCTGACCGCAGTGATCGGCGAAGAAGCGATTCGGTACCAGGTTGGTGGCCGCCAGGTCTTGCATGACCAACTGCGGCACATCCTCAAGGTCGTCGACGAGCACGACGTGACTGTCCAGGTAGTGCCTTTCACCACAGGTGCCCACCCGGGACGCGGGGAAAATTACATGATCCTGTCGTTTCCCGAACCGACAGATCCCGAAGCTGTGTACCTCGAAACATTGACTTCGTGGGCGTTTCGGGAGAAACCTCATGAGGTACGTGCCTACAACTACACGTTCAACGCGATCACAGCCCTGGCTCTCTCACCCCGAGAGAGCATAGAACTGATCGCTCGCACCGCCGAGGAACTCAGGTGATGACCCAGAAGCTGTCAGCCGCCGATCTTGCATCCATCAGCTGGCGCAAGTCCAGTCGTAGCAACGGAACTGGCAACTGCGTCGAAGTGGGCTGGCGCAGCTACTCGGCGGCGAACGGGAGCTGCGTCGAGATCGGGCAGGGTGTTGACCTCGTCGGGTTACGGGATTCGAAGCTCGGGGACGCCAGTCCCGTGCTTGCCGTTTCCCGGGCTCGGTGGGCCGACTTCGTCGCCGCCGTCAAGGGCAGGGGCTTCCAGGGGTCGTGAGTGCGAAAACGGGCTGGGGCCCGGTTTCGCACTCACGACTCACCGGCCGAGGCCCTCCAGGACCTCTGCCCCCGGGAGCTGGGCCAGGACCTCGCCCGGCGTGATGATCTTGCTCCGCCGGACGCCGCTGCCGACCACCACGGCCGAAGCCTTGGCGACCTCGGAGTCCACCAGGATCGGCCAGTCGGCGGGCAGGCCGAACGGCGTGATCCCGCCGTACTCCATGCCGCTGAGCCGCACCGCGTCGTCCATCGACGCGAACGACGCCTTGCGGACGTCCAGCCGCCGCTTGACGACGCCGTTGACATCGGCGCGGGTGGTGGCCAGCACCACGCACGCGGCGTAGCGCACCTCGCCGGCCCGCTTGCCCGCGACCACCACGCAGTTCGCCGACAGCTCCAGCGGCGAGCCGTACTGCTCGCAGAACGCGGCGGTGTCCGCCAGATCCGGGTCGATCTCGGTGGCCCCGACCCGCTCGTCGTCGAGCTCGCGGACCACAGCCGCGACCGGCTCGGCGAGCAGTTCGAGGCACTCCAGCGCCGAAGTGACGTTCAGCGTTCCTGCCGCCGCAGACCAATCAACACCCATGACCAGACAATACGAATCCCGCCGAAGCGGCCGGACGCGGGTTCAGCGCAGGAAGTCCACCAGCAGGCGGCGCAGCTCACGGCGGTGCGTGAGCATCGGCGCCGGAGAGGGCAGGATCTCCAGCCGCGCACGGGCGAAGGCCGCGGCCACCGCCTTGGCGACCTCGGCCGGGTGCAGCGGATCGTCGGTGGCGCCGATGACCAGCACCTCCGACCGGACATCGGCCAGCACGGCGGCGTCCGGCACCGGAACCTGCTCCGGCAGCTCGCGCAGCGCGTCTTCCAGCCGCAGCAGCGCCTCGGCCCGGCGGTCGACGTAGTCGCCGACCTCCACGCCCGCAGGCAGGTCTGCGGCCACGGTCTCGCGCAGCGTCTCGCCACCGGCCGCGACCGCCACCGCGAGCCGCTCGAACGCCCAGGTCGCCGCGACCTCGCGCGGCCTGTCCAGCGCGGCGGGCAACAGCAGCGCCAGCCGCTCGAACCGGTCCGGATGATCCGCGGCGATGCGCGTCAACGCGCCCGCGCCGAGCGAGACTCCGACGGCGCGGGTCGCCTCGACCTCGTCCGCCACGGCGAGGACATCCGCCGCGATCGAGCCGTAGTTCCAGTAGTCAGGCGGCGCATCGTCGGCGCTGCCGTGGCCGGGAAGCGCCATGACGACGCGGGTGCCCGGGAGCCCGGAAGCCGGGATGCGGGCTTCGCCTTCGGTCGCGCCCAATCCGTGCACGACCAGCGTCACCGGAGATCCGCGGCCGTGCTCCGTCCAGCGAGCGCCCACTACCAGGACCGCCCCTGGACTTCCTTCAGCTTGGGCCGGACGTCGACGATGTAGACCAGCGAAGCGATCAGCCCGGCGATCCAGATGATCGTGAACGGCCCCAGCGTGGCGAAGATCAGCACCAGCGCGGCTACGGCCGTGATGGCCAGCCAGGCCAGCTTGTTCAGCTTGTCCACGGCGGTGAACGCGTCCGCACGCTGCACCGCCGCGTGCACGAAAGCGAAAACCCCGACCGGGATGCCCGCAATCCAGATGATCGTCAGGATCCAAAGCGCCAGCTCCACGTGTCCACCCTACGTGGTCGCCGGCGCCGTGGGCACCCGGTCGGACCGTCAGCTCTCGCTGGACTTGCTGGTCGAGGACTTCTTCGCGGCGGTCGACTTGGTCGTGGTCTTGCGGGTGGTCGTCCGCGCGGCCGTGGTCTTCGCGGCGGGCTTGGCGGCGGGCGCCTCGGCCTTGGGCTCGGCGGCCTCGGATTCGGCGGCCTTCGGCTCCTCGGCGGGCGCCTCCTCGGTCTTGCCGAACGGGCGGCTGACCTTGCCGAGCACGTCGTCGGCCAGGTCGCGGACCTCGTCGACGGTCTCCTCGACCTTGTCCTGCGCGGTGCCCACCTGGTCCCAGACCTTCTTGACCTGCGGCTGGTCCTGCAGCCGGTGCAGCGTCTCCTCGCCGCGCTCGGCCAGGTAGTCGTAGAGGCTCTTCGCGGTCTGGCTGTAGGCGTCGACGCGCTTGCGCAGCTCGGCCGGGTCGAACTTGTCCCGCAGCTCGTTGAAGTCGCCCGGCAGGTCCTGGCGCGCGGCCTCGGCCCGCTCGTTGAGCTGGGTGCGGACCTTGCTGACCGCCTCCAGCAGCGCCTGGGCGGCGAGGTCGCCGGCACCGAGCGCTGCGAGCAGCGGGGTGCGGGCCTGCTCGACGGCCCCGCCCAGGGCGTGCGCGGCCTGCTCGCGCACCTTGTTCACGTCTTCGGTCTTCGGGAAAGCCGGCATGGCGGTCACTCCTCGGGTTGCTCGGTGTCCCCGTCCGCCGCGGTGTCGTGCTCCCGCCGGAACGAGGCGTAGATGTCCAGAAGCACTTGTTTCTGCCGCTCGTTGAGCTCCGGGTCGGCGAGGATCGCGTCCACCACCGGCCCGCTCTCGCGGCGCTCCAAGATCCCGGCCTGCACGTAAAGCGCTTCGGCGGAAATCCGCAGTCCCTTGGCGATCTGCTGCAGGATCTCCGCGCTCGGCTTGCGCAACCCGCGCTCCACCTGGCTCAGGTAGGGGTTCGACACGCCGGCGAGCTTCGCCAGCTGCCGCAACGAGATCTGGGCGTTGTTGCGTTGCGTCCGGATGTAGCTGCCGAGGTCGCTGACCGCCTGGTTGACGGCCTTGTTGACGGCTTTGTCCACACGTTCCATCGGGCTAGCACCTCTCCGGTCACCAACCACGATAGCCACGAGTGCTAGCTGTTGCAAGCACACTGCTTGCACCCTGACCGGAGACGCCGATCACGTCTTGCCGGCGCACATGCAGAACGGGTGCCCGGCCGGGTCGGCGTAGACGCGGAAGTCCGCGTCCTGCTGGTCGGGCGGCTGCGGCAGCGGCGTCGCGCCTGCCGCGATCGCCAGCTCGTGGCCCTCCGCGAGCGTCCGCACCCGGATGTCCAGGTGCATCATCTGCGGCACTTCCCCGCTCGGCCAGGTCGGCGGGCGGTAGCCCGGGTCGCGCTGGAAGACCAGCGGGACGCCGCCGGCGGGATCCGCGAGCTCGATCCAGCCGTCGCTGGACTCAGCCTCGTCCACCTCCCAGCCCAGCAACCGCCCGTAGAACTCGGCCAGGGCCAGCGGGTCGGGGCAGTCGATCGCGACGCCCGCCAATTTCAGCGTGGTCATCGTCATTCCTCTCGATGTTCGGTTGCGGGGCCGGGCCCGGGTCCACCGCCGCGCCGGGCCGCAGGGCCTCCGTGGCCGAGGCCCACCAGTTGGCGAACCGGTCGAGCCACTCGGGCCGGAGCCTGCCGCCTTCGCGCAGCGCGCGGTCGACTTCCGCGTCCCGGGCCGCCGTGGCGGTCAGCTCGCGTCCCGTCTCGAAGTACCCGTGCGGATCGATCTGGATCGGATTCATCGCCACGCTCCAACCTGTCAAACCCGTTCACCGGTTACTAACCTGTGTTGCGAGTATGTTGGTTACGAGAGGTCGGCACAACCCCCTATTGGCTTACGATGGTGTTCGTGAACAGCAGAGCTGTCGCTCCGGAGGTGGATCACCCGTCGGCCCCGGAGGGCGTCGAACTCGACTTCGACCACGACATCGAGCTGGTCCTGGCCTTCCTGAACACCTGCGACGCCGAGAAGGGCACCGAGATCCTGGACGATCCCGGGCAGTGGCAGCAGTGGTGCATCGACCAGGACCTCGGCAAGGCTCCCGGCGTCGATGCGGCGCGGGAGATCCGGGACGCCATGCGCATCGCGGTGTCCTGCGGCGTCCGGCCACGGGCGGGTTTCGAAACGGCCTGGCCAGTTCAGGTCCGGCTGCGCAACGGCGTTCCGATGCTGACCGGCGGCGACGCGATCGGCAGCGTGCTGGTGGCCGCGACCCGGCTGGTGCACACCGGGCGCTGGGACCGGATCAAGATCTGCCCGGCCGACGATTGCCTGTGGGCGTTCTACGACCGCTCCCGCAACCGCTCACGCACCTGGTGCTCGATGCGCGTGTGCGGCAACCGCGAGAAGGCCCGCTCCTGGCGAGAACGCCACACCAGCTGAAGAGCTTGTTTCCAGCCTCGTTTTGCGTGGCGGTGCTAGCTGCGAGGGCGAGCTAAGCGGCCGCACCGCTTCAAGGACAACAACCCGCCCGACCGCACTTCAAACAGCCCCTGAAGCCCCGGTGGTTTCGCCGGAGATCGGCGAAACCACCGGCGGCGCGCTCAGAGGAACAGTTGGGAGAAGGTGTAGATCAGCAGGCCGGCGAGGGCACCGACGACGGTGCCGTTGATGCGGATGAACTGCAGATCCCGGCCGACCTGGAGCTCGATCTTGCGGGACGTCTCCTGCGCGTCCCAGCGCTCCACGGTTTCCGTGATCAGCGTGGTCAGCTCGTCGCGGTAGTTGGACACCACGTACACCACGGCGCCCTCCAGCCAACCGTCCACCTTGGACTGCAGCTCCGGCTCCTCGACCAGCCGGCGGCCCAGCGAACGCAGCCCTTCGCGCACCCGCACCCGCAGCTCGCTCGACGGGTCCTCGGCGGCGTCCAGCAGCATCTTCTTCGCCGTGCCCCACGCCGAGGAGACGAGGTTCTGCACCTCCGGGTGCTCCAGCACCTGCTGCTGGATCTGCTCGGCCTTGGCCATCGTCTTCGGGTCGTGCTGCAGGTCGGCGGCGAACTCCACCAGGAAGCGGTCGACGGCCTTGCGCATCGGGTGCTCCGGGTCGGTCTTGACCGCCCACGCGAACGACAGCACCTCGGCGTAGATCTTGTCCGCCACGATGGTGTCGAAGAACTTCGGCGACCACGACGGCGCGCGCTGGCTGACCACGCGCAGCACGGTCTCGTGGTTGTCCCGCACCCAGTCGTAGGCCCGGTCGCAGATCAGGTCGACGAGCTTGTGGTGCGAACCGTCGGCGAAGACCTGGCCGAGGATCCGGCCCAGCGGCGGGCCCCAGGGCTGGGCGAGCACCTTTCGCACGACCGCCTGCTCCAGCACGGCCTGCACGTCCTCGTCCCGCAGCACCTGCACGGCACCGCGCACCGCGGTGGCCAGCTCCGAGGTGACCCGCTCGGCGTGGTCGGCGTCGTCGAGCCAGCCGCCAAGCCGGCGGCTGACCTCCGCGCGGCGCAGCTTGTCCCGCACCACCTGCTCGGCCAGGAAGTTCGAGCCGACGAAGTCACCGAGGCTGCGGCCGATCATGTCCTTGCGGGTCGGGATGATCGCGGTGTGCGGGATCGGCAGGCCCAGCGGCCGCCGGAACAGCGCCGTGACCGCGAACCAGTCCGCCAGCGCACCGACCATGCCCGCCTCGGCCGCGGCCCGCACGTACCCCACCCAGGCATCGGCGCCGGCGTTCTCCTGCCAGCGGGCCACCACGTAGATCAGGGTCGCGACCAGCAGGAATCCGCCGGCCACCGCCTTCATCCGCCGCAGGCCACGGCGCTTGTCACTGTCGGAATCCGCTGTCGGCTGCACATACCGATTGTGGCAGCGACTGAAGAGCACCGACGTGTCGCGGCGACGGGACAGCCGTCACGCATGCCGATCCCGAGCTGCGACTCGTCCCGGCTGAAGCCCGCTACCCACTGCGGAGGGCTGGCCACCCTTTCCGCCGACGCGATCACCGGAGCGCTGCTGTGCGTGGTCGAGCTCGAAGACGAGTCCTGGCAGAGACCGTGCTATCACTCCTGCTCACCGGGGTCGGCGCGGCCTGAACTGCACCCCTGCTGATCTACGCGACCGGCTGGCACCTGGTTCGCCCGACCGGCGGCAGGCCTAGCGCCCGCGACTCCCCGCAGGAGCCGCCACCTGCACCACTGCGCGAGACGGGCACGCATCGCACCCGCGTCTTCGACTACCCTGCGAAAACGTGCGTACTCCTGCCCTCACCAGCCGGTTGCGGCCCTTCACGTCCACGATCTTCGCCGAGATCACCGAGCTCGCGCGGCGGACCGGCGCGGTCAACCTCGGGCAGGGCTTCCCGGACACCGACGGTCCCGCGGGCATGCTGCGCGTCGCGCAGGAGGCCATCGGCAACGGCGTCAACCAGTACCCGCCGGGCGCCGGCGAGCCGGACCTGCGGGCCGCGATCTCCGAGCACCGCCAGGCGCGCTACGGCATCGAGCACCGCCCCGAGGACGAGGTGCTGGTCACCGTCGGCGCGACCGAGGCACTGACGGCCGCGATGCTCGCCCTGGTCGAGCCCGGCGACGAGGTCGTGCTCGTCGAGCCGTACTACGACTCCTACCCGGTCGCCGTCGCGATGGCCGGCGGGGTGCGCCGGACCGTCGCGCTGCGGCAGGGCCCCGACCACCGCTTCGAGCTCGACGTCGAGGCGCTGCGCGCCACCGTCGGGCCGCAGACCCGGGCCCTGGTGCTGAACTCGCCGCACAACCCGACCGGCACCGTGTTCACCGACGCCGAGCTCGCCGTGATCGCCGAGGTCTGCCGCGACAACGACGTGATCGCCATCACCGACGAGGTCTACGAGCACCTGATCTTCGACGGTCGCAAGCACCGCCCGCTGGCCACCCTGCCCGGCATGGCCGAGCGGACGCTGTCGATCTCCAGCGTCGGCAAGAGCTTCAGCGCCACCGGCTGGAAGATCGGCTGGATCTGCGGCCCGGCCGAGCTCGTCGCCGCCGTGCGCGCGGCCAAGCAGTTCATGACCTTCGTCGGCGGCGCGCCGTTCCAGCCCGCCGTCGCGCACGCCCTGCGCAACGAGCTCGACTGGGTCGAGCAGTTGCGCGCGGACCTGCAGCGCAAGCGGGACCGGCTCGCCGGCGGGCTGACCGAGGCGGGCTTCGACGTGCTCGCCAGCGAGGGCACCTACTTCATCTGCGCCGACGTCCGGCCGCTGGGCTTCAAGGACGGCGCCGAGCTGTGCCGCTCGCTGCCGGAGCGGATCGGGCTCGCCGCGATCCCGGTGCAGGTCTTCTGCGACAACCCGGAGAACACCAAGCACCTGGTGCGGTTCGCCTTCTGCAAGCGCGACGAAGTCCTGGACGAAGCGATCCGCCGCCTCCACAAGCTCCGCTGACACGGCTCGTCCCAGCGGCGCGCTGCTGTCATCGATCACCTCCATATCCGAGGCAGACGAATCCGGTTTCGCCGTGCTCGGCTTGGGCTTCCGCCAGCGCCGCAGCGGCCGGGCGGCCCGCGCGGAGCGCGCGGTGCAGCGACGCCATCACGCCTGCCGTGCGCTCGTCCGGGACCGGCACGACGCTGGCGATCACCGTCGCGGTGCCGCGCCCGAGGAGCGTGGTCGCCAGGCCGCTGAGCTGATCGCCCCGGCTAACCGCCGACCGGCCCACGTCGCAGGCCGACAGCACCACCGTGGTGGGGCCGCGGTGCAGCCGGTCCAGGTCGTAGGCGTACAGCGGCCCGTCGGCGAGATCCACGCACGACAGCAGCGGTTGGTCGTCCCGGAACCGGCCGTGCGCGGCGATGTGCACGATCGCCGCTCCATCCACAGTGGATAGAACCCGTTCCGAGACCGCCTCGGCGCCCACCAGCAGCCGCCCGCCCGCGACCGCGTGCAGGCCTTCGACCTCTCGATCCGCGTAATCCAGGCCGGGGCCCGCGATCCACACCGGCGCACCGGCCCGGTCCGCGCTCCGAGCGTCCGACGCGCCGCGCAACCAGCACCGCAGCGACGGGCTCACCGTCACGCTTCGCCCTCGGCACACCGGCAGCGCCGCCCACGGCAGCACGTGCAGGCGCCCGGTCGGGATCACGACGAGCGACCGACCTCGTTCGAGCGCGGGCAGCACCGGCGCGAGCAGCTGCGCCTGCAACTCCTCCGCCGCGCGACGCGCGCCCATCTCGAAGATCGGCGCCGCGCTCGGCGCGGTGCCCACTGCCTGCCGCGCGAGCAAGTGCCGGAGCCGGGCCGCGTGACCTTCCGCGTTCGCCTCCGGACCTAGCACGTGCAGCCGAACATCACCATCCACAATGGACACGGCGAACAGTCGATCGCCGTGGGCGAAGAGGCTGAGCAGCACGGAATCGCCGAGCTCGGCGATGACGTCGTCGATGCCGCCGGGCGCCCGAAGGCCGCTGGTGCGACCGCGCACCAGCATCGCGCGGTGGCGCACCTGCTCCTCCAGCTCCGCGATGGTGGCCAGCGCGCGCCTCGGGTCACGGCTGCCCTGCGCCTCCAGCACCGCGGCGCGCAGCCGCACCAACGCGGAGTTCAGCCTCGAATCCGTCGGCGGCCGCAGCACCCTGCGGTGCAGCGCGCTGCACCTCGACCGCTCCGTCCAGCGCAGGACCAACCGAGGATCGCCGATGCGGAGCGCGGCACCGACCGCGATGTCGCCCAGTTCGCCCGCCAGACCGAGCGCGTGCACGCGCAGTTCGAAGGCCGCCATGCCTGCCGCTTGACCGTCAACGGCCTGCAACCCGCCCCGGCACGCCGCGAACACCCGGTCCACATCGCCGTCCTGGTCGGCCAACAGGGCTTCGGCCAACCATCCCAGCGCCCGATGTTGCGGAGGCCCCGAAACCTCGTCGCGCAGGGGAACGCACAACGCGAAGAGCTTGCGGGACAACGTGCGCATCCCGGCGCGCGCAGCACTTCGACCGGCAATGAGCCGCAGTTCGGCCGCAGGCCCGATCCATCCGGCCTCCTCGCACGCCGCAGCCGCTCGCCGCGCGGCCCCCAACGCGTAGCGCGAGCACTGGCCGCCGCGCAGCTTCGCCTGCCACGCGATGGCCGTCGCCAACGCCGCCCACGCGGGCCGCCGCTGCGCGCGAAACAGCTGCCGTGCGCTGCCGGCCGCCTCGGCGGCGGCAGCCGCATCGCCGTCCCGCAGCGCGCAGCCGGCCAGCGCCAGCCTGGTTTCGGCGAGCCGCCCGGCCCGGCCGCAGGCGGCCAGCCTGTCGGCCGCCCGCTCCATCGTCGCCCGAGCCTCGCCGCTCAACCCGGCCGCCGCCAACGCCTCCGCCCGGTCGACCAGAGCCTCCGGGTTCGACTCGACGTCCAGCCCGGCAGCCACCGCCTCCTCGAACAGCCGCAGCGCACGCGGCAGATCACCGGCTCGGAACGCGACGCAACCGCGGTTGTGCAGGCAGCCCGCCGCCCGCGCGGTCCTGCCGTCCGAGGCGAAAACCCGTTCCGCGGCGGCAAGATCCGCCTCCGCGGCGGCCAACCTGTTGGTGTACAGGTTCGCCAGGCCACGCCCCAGAAGCGCGTTCGCCCTCCAGTGCCGATCGTCGCCCGCCGACAAGCTCCGCAATGCCCGGCTCAGCTCCACCCTCGCCTCGTGGTGCTGATCGCTCTGGCAGTGCAGGAGGCCGCGCAGGCAGGCTGCCCGGGTCTGGTCCGCCGCGGGCAGCAACGGCTCCGCCGCCACCAGCTGTGCCCAGCTCGCGCTCGTCGCGCCGCGCTCCATCTCGATCCACGCGAGCGTTAGCCGCAGCTGCGCGGCCCGCTCCGGCTGCCCGGTGCGGTTCGCCGCGGCCAACCCGAGGCGCGCGTGCCGCTGCGCCTGCCGCACCTTCCCGCGCTCGACCGCGGCGAGCGCCGCGATGTGCCGACCGAGCACCCTCAGTTCCGCGTCGCCGGTGCCCGACAGCAGTTCCTCCGCCTTGCGCATGGCCGTCTCCGGAGCCGCGCCGGCGTTGTCCCGCCACCACAGCGCCGCGGTGATCGCATCCGGCGGTGCCATCGCCGTCCCGGCGCTCAACAGACCAGCCAATCCGCTACGGCGGGCGCCGACCGGAGCGGCCGGAACACCACGCTGAGCGGCCCGCGAGGCACGTCGGCCACCCGGAACGCGCCGTACTCGTCCAGGGAACCCGCGCATTCCCCGGCCGGATGGCGAAGCACGACCTCGCCCGCCGGCGGCGCCTGGCCCGCCCGGTTCAGCACCATCCCGGACGCCCGGTACTGGCCCGCCACGGTCGGGATCAGGTCGATTTCCAGGACCCGGCCGGGCATCGCGAAGGTCAGCACCCGCGGCTCCGGCCGCCCGGAGCGGACCCTCGCCGGCGACTCCGCCGAGTCGCCGACGAGCTCCAACGCCACCTTCTCCCGGTGCGGCGAGCGCCGCGCCATGGCCGAGTACGCGCCTGCCAGGGCGTGCTCCGGAATGGGGTCGCAGGACTGGAACATGTCTCGCAACCGCCGCAGCTCCGAGGGCATCCACTGGTTCATCCCGCCACCTCCTCCGGGACCTCAGCGGCCAGCATGAGCCGCCGCAGCTCCGCCAGGCAGCGGCCCTTCTTCGGCCCGATCGTTCCCCTCGGCATCCCCAGGGCCTGGCTGACCTGGGCATAGGTCGCCTCCGGCGCGACCGCCAGCACCCGCAACAACTGCTGGCAGCGCTGCGGCAACTGGGCGAATGACTGCGCCAGCCGTGAACTCGTCATGGCCCTCAACACCTTGTGCTCCGGGTCCTCCGCGTAGTCCGGCGGCCCGAGATCGCCAGAATCCAGCCCGACCGGCGATTCCCGCCGCCGCGCCCGGCGCAACCGCATCGACTCCCGCCGCGCGGTGGTCACCAGCCACCCGGACAACGACTCCGGTTCGCGCAGCCGCCCCAGATTCTCCGCCAGCAGCAACCAGGTGGCCTGGTAGATGTCCTCCGCGTCCGCGTTGTTCGTCGTGAACGCCCGCGACACGCCCCAGACCACCGGGGCGTTGCGATCCACCAGTTCCTGCCACGCCTGCTGATCACCAGACTCCGCGCGGCGCAACAACACCGCGGACGTCCGGCCGTCCCCGACCTCGTGCACGACCAAGCACCTCTCCCCATTCTGCGATCTTCGTCCTCCCGCGTAATAAGAGGAAGCAGAGGTGCCTACAGATTCACTTCGCGCCGATTACCGCTCGAACGGGTAATGCCGACGGGCAAGATCGCGTGCCTCGTTCGGATTCAAGCCGTCTCGCAACGCCTTCGCAGCGGCGGCGGCCACTCGCGGCGCGGCGAACGACGTCCCGCTCCAACGCGCGTAACCGAATCTGCGATCGCCACCGGGAGCCATCCGCACGAAGCTGCTCGACACATCCACCCCGGGCGCGGCGGCGTCGACCCACGGCCCGGAGTTGGAGAACTCGGCGACCGCACCGTCGGCCCCGGTCGCCGCCACCGCGACCACCGAAGGCAACGCCGCGGGCCAGAACGGCCTGGCCTGCGCGTGATTCCCGGCTGCAGCGACAACGACGGTGTCGGGCCAGTTGCGCAGCTCCTCGCGCAGGATCGGCGGGCACTCGTCGTCCGCGGTGTGGCATCCGGCGGTCAGCACGACGACGCCGATGCGTTCGCCGCGCGCCTCGGCCGACCGCCGCAACGAACGCAGCCCGGCCGCGACGGTGCAGTCATCGGTGAACCCGAGCGAGGAAAGCACGCGGCGCGCCCGGATCACCGCGCCCGGCGCGTGTTGCAGCACCACGCCGCTGACGAACGTGCCGTGACCCGCCTGGCGGTCCTGACCGGCATCGCCGTCGGCATCCAGTTCCTCCGGCACGGCCTCGAACCACGGCCGGTCCCGGAACCACGGGTGTGGATCGCACCCGGTGTCCAGGACCCCGACCACGACCGGCGGATCCCACTGCCCCACCGGCGGTTCCGGAAGCGCCGGGCCCGCCTGCACATCCGCGCCGGTTCCCCAAATCACCGGCATCCCGTACATCACCGGGCAGCCGAAGTGCACGTGGTTGACGGCGACGCCGGCCTCCCGGGCGAGATCGACGCACCGGTCCCGCTCCGCGCCCCGCAACCGCACCCTGGCCAGCAGCAGATCGTCGTCGTGCTGCACGTCGTCGACCCAGCGGCGGTACCGGTCGAGGATCGGATCCAGGGCGCTCGCCGACGCGATGAGCTCGCCCCGCCGCACCAGGCATTCGCCGCTGCCGCCGGGATCGTGCAGCAGCAGATCGTGCCCGCGGGAGGCCCAAACCTCTTGGAGTTCACCGATGCTCAGCCGGATTTCGCGTTCTTGATCCACAGCGGACACTGTGCCGGGCACCCGATCTGTCCACTGCGGACACGCCGCCGCCCGCCACCGACCTCACCCGTACGACAACGCCGGAGATCTTTCCTGGTCGCCCGATTCCGTGGACAATGCGAGGACGACCGCCGCACTCGTCGCGGTCGGTGCCCCGAAACCGCCACCTCAGGTGGTTGAATGCCCATATCGCGCCGATCACCCCGGCGCACCCGACGCCAGCGCCGCGCCAGGCCGCGCGGACCCGACCGACAGGCGGTGGTGACCGTGACGGGAGCCTGCGCTCAGCGCAGTCCCTGGTCACGGTTCCGCGCGCTCGCGGCGCGGGCGGTGTTCATCGGCGGCCTGGGCATCGGTGGGTGGCTCGGTGCCACCGGCGTCGCCGATGCCGTCGAGCTCGACCACCCCCGGGTCGAGGTGGAGCAGATCGTCGTCGACGCGGTGGCGAAGCCAGAAACCGCGCTCGATCCGGTGGCACGACCCGTGGTCGAACCGCCCGAACCCGCAGAACCCGCGGTCGAACGGCCCGACATCGACCGCCCGGTTCCGCCGATCGGCGGAACCGAACAGCCCACCGTCGTCGCCGACGACACCGACGACGTCCCGCCGGCTCCGGCCACGTTCGCGCCACCACCGCGACAGCACTCCGCCGCACCGGCCACGGACGACCGGGCCGCTTCACTGCCGAAGCGGTCGCCGGTGCCCACCAGGGCCGCCCGGACCCTCCCGGAGCCCCGGGCTCCGGACGCGTCCGCCCCGTCCCGCATCACGCCACCGACCAGCCCGGCACCGGAACCACCGGCGCCCCCGGCACCGGCCACATCGCTGTCCGCAGGAACGACCTCCTGGGGCGGCGGGCTGCGAGGTCTGCTGGTGATCCTGCCGACCGGCCCCAACCCGGCCGAGTCCGCGAGCGCCGGCGTCGCCTACCCGGAAAACCGGCCGGCGACCGGCGTCCCGTCCTTCGAACCATCGACGTCGCCCGACTGACGCTGCACCGCGCCGCTCCGGCGGCAATCCTGGGGAAACGTTCGCACCCACCAGCTCCGAGCCGGCCGTCTGCGCCCGGCCGGATCGGAATCGGGGCGCCCCGGCCTATCCCCCGGCAATGTCGGTGACCTGCCGGAACGCCGAGGACTGGGCCCCCGGAGCCCCGGTGCCGCAATGCCCCTGCGGCACCGGGGCGGCGCCCGCGGTCGAACGCCCGTCGGCACGACGAGGGGCCGTGCCGACGGGCGGTCGGCTGTTCAGGCGATCGGCGCCGTCAGGGCGGTCGGGCCGGGTCCTTCCGGCACCGACGCTGCCGCCGCCGCGAGACGGCGGATCGCCTCTTCCAGCTGATCGACCGGCAACGTGTACGGGACGCGCACCCAGCGCTCCAGCGAACCGTGCACCGAGAAGCGCGCCCCCGGCGCCACCCGCACGCCGTGCTGCTCCGCGGCCACCGAGAGCCGGCTGCTGACCGGTGCGCCGATGTCGCACCACAGCGAAAGGCCACCGTCCGGGACGCGGAAGCGCCAGTGCGGCAGGTGTTCGCGCAGGGCCGCGATGAGGTGGTCGCGGCGCTCGATCGACTCGGCGCGCCGGCGCTCCAGCAGCCGGTCGGCGTCCTGCAGCAGCTCCGCCAGCACCAGCTGTTCGAGGATCGGGCTGCCGAGGTCCACCGCGGCGCGGCCGACCACCGTGCGCTGCACGAAATCTTCGGATGCTCGGATCCAGCCGAGCCGGAGGCCGCCCCAGATCGACTTGCTCGCCGAGCCGACCAGCAGCGCCCGATCGGTGAACGTGGCCATCGGCAGCGGCGCCTGGTCACCGGTCAGGTCGATCTCGGCGAGTGTCTCGTCGATGACCGCGGTCGTGCAGGTGCGCGCCAGCTCTCGGGCGAGCCGGGCCCGGCCGGGAGCGTCCAGCCGGATGCCGGTCGGGTTGTGGAAGTCCGGGATCAGGTACGCCAGCCGCGGCGATGTCTGCCGCAGGCTCGCGGCCAGCAGCTCCAGGTCCCAGCCGTCCTCGACCATCGGCACCGCCACCGGTGTGGCGTTGAGCCCGCGGATCGCCTCCAGCGCGTTCGGGTACGTCGGGTGCTCGACGAGTACCCGCTCGCCCGGCGACACCAGCATCCGGAGTAGGAGGGCGAAGCCGTGCTGCGCGCCGCTGGTGACGAGGATCTGATCCGGGCTGGTCGGCAGCCCCCGCTTCGCGTAGCGCTCGGCGATCTGCTCGCGCAGCGCCGGCAGGCCGTGCGGCTGGTAGCCGTGGCCGGTCAGCTGCTCGGCGAACCGCAGCCGCGCCCGATCCACCGCCGCGCACAGCTCCGGTGGCGCGCTCGGCGTGGCCTGCGCGAGGTTCAGCACTTCGCTGTCCACGGTCGGGAACCATCCGCCGTGGGATTCGTTGTCGCGATCCCGATCCGGCAGCTTCACCCACGAACCGGCCCCGCGACGGCTGGCCGCGAAACCGTCTTCCCGCAGCCGGTCCAGCGTCCGCGCGACCAGGGTCCGGCTGACCCCGAGGGCGTCGGCGAGCTCGCGTTCCGCCGGCAGCCGGGTTCCCGGCGGAAGTCGCCCGTCCAGCGCCAGTTGCCGCAGCGCCGCGGCCAACGCCTGGGAGGACGGACGCGCCGTGCCGTGCCAGGAACCAAGCAGGTCGACGAGCTTGTGGCCGTGGATGTGCGCGGACGAAGCGAAAGACATGGATCCAATATAGTTCAATTGGCTATCGACTTTAAGTCCAATGTTGGGTTAGAAAGTCCGCATGGCGTCAACATCAGCCCCCGTGGACCTCTCACCGCTCCCCATCCGCACCCGGCCGCTGCTCAGGTTCGGGCAGCTCTTCGGCGGCCTGGTGCTCTACGGCGCCAGCATGGGGTTCATGGTGCGGGCCCAGCTGGGCCTCGATCCGTGGGACGTCCTGCACGAGGGCCTGTCCGAGCGCCTCGGTTGGAGCTTCGGGGCGGTCACCGCGCTGACCGGCGTGGCGGTGCTGCTCGCCTGGCTGCCGCTGCGGCAGCGGCCCGGCATCGGCACGGTCGCCAACGTGGTGGTCATCGCGTTCGCGGTGGACATCACACTCGCCGCGACACCACCGGTCGACGCGCTACCGGGGCAAATCTCACTGATGGTCGCCGCCATCGTGCTCAACGGCATCGCGACGGCGGTGTACGTCGGCGCGCGGCTCGGCCCGGGCCCGCGGGACGGCCTGATGACCGGCCTGCACGCCCGTACCGGCTGGTCGGTGCGCCTGGTCCGCACCGCGATCGAGCTCAGCGTCCTCGCCGCAGGCTGGCTGCTTGGCGGCACGGTCGGCGTCGGCACCGTGCTCTACGCGTTGGTCATCGGGCCGCTGACCCAGTTCTTCCTCCGGTTCGCGGCGGTCCGGGAGAAAAAAGATCTCTGCCCCTAGAGACATCTCGGATACCACGAAGTAGCATTGACGCCGTCCACCTGACCCCCAGGGGTGGACCTTGACGCCCCCGCACTCCCGGTAACCCCCAGGCCGGTTGAGCGCGGGGGCGTCCCTAATTCTCGGGGTCTCTCAGAGCCGTTTGGGGTGCGGTAGGGCGGGTTGTTGTCCTTAAGCGGCGCAGCCACTCAGCCCGCCCTCGCAACTCGCACCGCCGCGGGTTCTCAGGCTCTGACCGCCCGAGGGGCGCTCGGCGAGGCCAATCCCGACCCGACACATTTGGACATACGCGTGTCGGGTCCCACAGCGAGAAGGCCTCTGAGGTTCCGACCCGCACCTCCACGCAAGACGAGCCTGGAACAGGCTCTCAGGCCGGTGGGTGGAGTCCGGACAAGTGGCCCTTGCCCCCACACTGCGGGCAGGACCGCCATTCGGCCATGGTCATGCCGGTCTGCATGTCCTCGGTGGCCTGCACGACGTAGATCCGCGGCTCGCTGAGCTTGCGGAGTCCGCCACAGGTGAAGCACAGCGCGTTGGGGCCACCCGCAAGGTCGGGCTCTTCGTTGTCCGACATACCTCGATCCTTCCACGCCCCGGATCCCGGCCGATCCACGGTCAGAACGCGACGATCGTGGCAGGCGCGCGCTCCGCCCGGCTCAGTGCCCGCAGCACGGCCGTCTGCCCGTGCCGGCGCACGGCGAGCTGCGAGAGCAGCGCGAGCACGTGGTCGTAGACCTCCGGCGGCAGCTCCGGCGTGGCGATGCCCACACTCGACGCCAGATCGTCGGAGTGCACCGCGATCTCCATCATCCGGGTGATCAGGAAGTCGTCGACGCGCAGCACCCGCTGGGAGAACGCCACCGCCCGGTCCGCCGGCGCGGCGGGCAGCTCCGAACGAAGATCCCGGACGGCCGAGTCGACCTCGGCGACCAGCGCCGCCGAACCCTCGGCCGCGAAGTCCTCGCCGATCTCCCGGAGCCGGACGTTGACGTCCGCGTTGACGTCGGCGCCGATCCACTCGCTCTTCGCGTAGTACCCGAGGAGCGGCAAAGGCTCCTCCGCAGGCTCGGCGGTGGCCAACAGCCGGGGAACGAAGAGGATCTGCGACGCCAGGTGCCCGGCCAGCCCGCGAACGCTGAATTCCGCCAAGGCGCTGGGCCGGTCCCACGCGGCCGCGACCGCGGGATCGCCCAGCACCGCCGCGGCCGATGCGGCTGCCTGCAAGTAAGCCTCTCGGATCGTGCTCATGCCAATCTCCTCCCGATGCCGATTCCGTCGATCAAGCTATCGGCCGAGCACGACAACGGGACGACGAGCAGGCGAACGCTCACACCCCGAGCTCGGTGAGCTTGCCGTCCGCCATCTCCAGGCGGCGATCGGTGCGCACCGCGTCGAGCATCCGGCGGTCGTGGGTCACCAGCAGGAGCGTGCCCCCGTAGGAGTCGAGCGCCGACTCCAGCTGTTCGATCGCCGGCAGGTCGAGGTGGTTGGTCGGCTCGTCCAGCACCAGGAGGTTGACGCCTCGCCCCTGGAGCAGCGCGAGCGCGGCCCGCGTGCGCTCGCCGGGCGACAGCGTGGCGGCCGAGCGCATCACGTGGTCGGCTTTGAGGCCGAACTTGGCGAGCAGCGTGCGGACCTCGGCGCTCTCGGTTTCCGGCACGGCCGCGCAGAATGCATCGAGCAGCGACTCCGAGCCGTGGAACAGCGCGCGGGCCTGGTCGACCTCGCCGACGACGACACCCGAACCGAGCGCCGCGGATCCCGCGTCCAGCTGGATCCGCCCCAGCAGCGCGCCGAGCAGCGTCGACTTGCCCGAGCCGTTGGCCCCGGTGATCGCGACCCGGTCCGCCCAGTCGATCTGCAGCGTCACCGGCCCGAAGGCGAAGTCGCCGCGCCGCACCTCCGCGTCGCGGAGGGTGGCGACGACCGCGCCGGAGCGGGGCGCCGCGGCGATCTCCATCCGCAGCTCCCACTCCTTGCGCGGTTCCTCGACGGCGTCGAGCCGCTCGATGAGCCGCTCGGTCTGCCGCGCCTTGGCGGCCTGCTTCTCGGTGGATTCGGAGCGGAACTTGCGGCCGACCTTGTCGTTGTCGGTGTTCTTGCGGCGGGCGTTCTTGACGCCCTTCTCCATCCACGAGCGCTGCATGCGAGCACGCGTCTCCAACGCGGACTTCTTGTCGGCGTACTCCTCGTACGTGTCCCGCGCGTGCCTGCGCGCGACCTCGCGTTCCTCCAGGTAGGCGTCGTAGCCGCCGCCGTAGAGGTTGATCTGCTGCTGCGCCAGGTCGAGTTCGAGGACCTTGTTGACGGTGCGCGTGAGGAACTCGCGGTCGTGGCTGACGACGACGGCGCCGGCGCGCAACCCGCGCACGAAGCCCTCCAGGAGTTCGAGGCCCTCCAGGTCGAGGTCGTTGGTCGGCTCGTCCAGGAGGAACACGTCGTAGCGGGACAGCAGGAGCGAGGCGAGCCCAGCGCGGGCGGCCTGGCCGCCGGACAGCGAGGTCATGGCCTGGTCGAGCTCGACGATCAGCCCGAGCGAATCCACGACCCCTTCGGCGCGTTCATCCAGGTCGGCGCCGCCCAGGCTCAGCCAGCGCTCCAGGCTCGCGGCGTAGGCGTCGTCGGCGCCCGGCACGCCCTCCGCGAGGGCCTCCGTCGCCGCATCCATCGCGCGCTGCGCCGCGGCGACGCCGGTGCGCCGGGCGAGGAACTGGCCCACCGTCTCACCGGGCCTGCGTTCGGGCTCCTGTGGCAGGTATCCGACGGTCGCGGTGGGTGGGGAGAGCCGCAGCTCGCCCTGTTCCGGGGTGTCGAGCCCGGCGAGGAGCCGCAGCAGCGTGGACTTCCCGGCGCCGTTGGCCCCGACGAGCCCGATCACATCGGCGGGCGCGACGACGAGGTCGAGCCCGGTGAACAGGGAGCGGCTGCCGTGGCCGGCGGCGAGATTCGTGGCGACGAGGGTTGCAGACATCAGGTCGCCGAGAATAACAACCGGCGCGCAAGCTCCCGCCGGAAAGCTGAACAACCCCTACAGATCCTGGTAGGGGCTGTTTTCGCTGGTCGTCACGGCGGCCAGGGGCGGGTCGGCCCGCGTGGTCGGCATGAACGTGAACTTTAGTTCGATTGCCGTCACAGCCTCTCGCCCCCGCCTGAGCGCGGGCTCGGTCGTCGGGTCCGGCCTAGGCTGGAGCCGAGCAGCTGGGGGGGAGGAGCGTCGATGGGCCCCGGGGACAGATCATCGCGCGGCGGCTCGCGCGGGTGGCCCTATCCGCAGCGCAGCGCCATCGAGCAGCTCGGCGACATGGACCGCGACGACGCCCTCGCCTTCGTGCGCCAGACCGGCGGCCTGCTGATGATGCACAAGTTCGGCGTCGACGAGCTCATGACCAAGCTGCGGATCTGGAGCGAGGAGTTCGACTACGCCCACGAGCACGATCCGATCGAGCACATCACCTCGCGGATCAAGCGTCCGGAGGCGATCGCGGCCAAGCTCGCCCGGCGCGGGCTGCCGGTCGACCCGGTGTCGGCCCGCGAACACCTCACCGACATCGCCGGTGTGCGCGTCGTGTGCCCGTTCATCTCCGACGTCTACCTCGTCCGCGATCTCATCCGCAAGCACCAGATTGAGATTGTGCAGACCAAGGACTACATCGCCGCGCCGAAGCCGAACGGTTACCGCAGCCTGCACCTGATCATCAAGGTGCAGGTGCACCTGTCCGACCGCACCGAGCTGGTCGCCGTCGAACTCCAGCTGCGCACCATCGCGATGGACTTCTGGGCCGCCGTCGAGCATGAGCTGCTCTACAAGAGCGGCGGCAAGGTTCCGGAGAGCTTCGCCGCCGAACTCAAGGCGGCGGCCGATGCCGCTGCCAGACTCGACGCTCAGATGTCTTCGCTGCACGAGCGCAGTGAGAGGGCGTCCGGTTAGAGCCGGGAGTTGGACCGCAGCACCAGCTGGGCGACGGACTGAGACGGCAAGTGAGACGAAACAGCCCCCGTCGAAATCGACGGGGGCTGTTTCGCAGCTTGCGAGCGGTGGCCAGGGGCGGGGTCGAACCGCCGACCTTCCGCTTTTCAGGCGGACGCTCGTACCAACTGAGCTACCTGGCCGAAGCGTCGGCGCAATGCCGTTCGCCTTGGCGACCCAGACGGGACTCGAACCCGCGACCTCCGCCGTGACAGGGCGGCGCGCTAACCAACTGCGCCACTGGGCCATACTCTATCTTCAGTTGTTCGTACCCCCAACGGGATTCGAACCCGCGCTACCGCCTTGAAAGGGCGGCGTCCTAGGCCGCTAGACGATGGGGGCTTGGCCGATTCGGAACCGACCCGGCCTTGCCTCCAACCGGCTTTCCCCTTTCGGAGCGCCCCGTTGGCAGTGATGAAAGCTTACGACACTCCTCCACGGGCCCCACAACGGGGGGGTCCCTTAAGTCGCACACCACCCCCTCGCACCGTCGACCCAGCGCGCCCCGGAGGCTCACAACAGCCGCCCGACCTGCAGTTTTGATCGATCATGGAGGGACGTCGCCCGGCCGCGACAACGGGCACCCGGCGACCTTCCAGGGCCATCCGGGAGACAAAGAACCGACAAACCGGATTATTCGAATTCTTGTGATCCACGCCTCAGGGCTGGCCGGTCAGTTCGGCGTCCGCGCGCCAGCCGTCCCGGGCGACCCCGGCGAGGACCACGCGCCAGATCTCCTCGAAGCGAGAGACCAGCCCCGCGGGCTCGTCGCCGACCGTGTGCGCACCCACCAACGCCGCGTAGAGCACCCTCGCCGCCTCGGCCGGATCGACGCCCGGACGCAGCTGTCCCGCCTCGGCGGCCTTCCGGACCAGCTCGCAGATCGCCTCGTACCAGCCGTCGGACTCCGCTCCGATCCGATTGCAGGCCAGCAGCATGCCGGCCCGCAGGACGACGTCGCGCTCCAGCCTGCGGGCGGCCTCCGAGGTCAGGCCGACCAGCGTCGACAGCGGATCCAGGCCGCGGCCGGACCACCGCCGCCGCATCTCGGTCAGGTTCAGCAGGTAGTGCCGGGTCAGCGCCTCGGCGACCGCCTCCTTGGCCGTGAAGTGGAAGTAGAAGGCGCCCTTGGTGACGCCGGAGCGCCGCAAGACCGAGCTCAGCGTGGCGGCTTCGTAGCCGATCAGGTCGAACTCCTCCGCCGCGGCGGCCAAGATGGCGCGGCGGGTGAGCTTGGCCCGATGCTGCTGGGGCATGGCGCGACTCCGGCACGAAGAGGTCGTCCGGGATCCGCCGCCCGAGCGACGCGGTCCACGAACGGATGATCAACTACGCCACCGGAAGTTACCGCGAATCGGGCCGTCCCGCCCCCCGGACTCGGGGCGGTGCCGGCTCACCGGACACCGCCCGGCGAGCACCCGCCGGAGCGCGGCGCAGCCGACTCCCGGTCAGCGAATGACCGGCGGCTGCCCGTCATCGTCCGGTGCCAATCCCAGCATGTCCAGCAGGAGCTTGCAGTCCTCGGCGTTCTCCGCACCGCGGGCGACCGCCATCCTGGCGCGGTGCACCTGCTCCGACGAGATCCGCGAGGGCTCACCGGCGCGCGGCACGGGGACCGCGGACGGCTGCCGCGAGGTCCCGTCTTCCTGCTGCCACAAGAACTTCCGTACGTCCAGCGACCCGTACATGACGCCTCCCCGGCCTCGGGTTCCGCGCGCAGGTTATCCACAGGTTGTCAACAGCCGCAGCCCCCCAGAGAGTGATTTACCTTCGACACAGAGTAATCATCTGGCGGACCTCGATCCACTTCGGATATTGGCCCGACCACACCCACCCCGGCCACCCCCGCCTCGGCCGTCCACACTGGACGTTCGGGACAGTTGCGGTGTAATCCGCATCCGGTCGTGGCAGGAACTGCCAGGAGGGAACTCGCATGAGCAATCAGACGTTCACCGTCGGCGGCATGACTTGCGGCCACTGCGCCAAGTCGGTCACCGAGGAGCTTTCGGACCTGCCCGGCGTCAGCGACGTGCAGGTCTCGGTGGAGAGCGGCCAGGTGTCGGTGACCAGCGACCAGCAGCTGACCCTGGAAGCCGTGACCGCGGCGATCACCGAAGCCGGCTACACGATCACGGACTGGCCGAGCGCCAACTGATCCCATAGCACCCCGGATCGTTGCGCAGGACCGCCGACCGGGCCCCGTCCGACGGTGCCGGACGCACGAATCATGCGCCGAAGGCTCCCCACCGCGACCCGCGCCGTGTCACAATCGATGCGCTGACACACCCCCGGTCAGCACCTGTGGAGATCCCCTCCGGCCCCCGCGCACTCCCCCTGGCGCGGGGGCCCTCCGCTTTCTCAGCCCGTGAGAGGGCTCACAGCGATTCGCGCGTCGCAACACAACCGTTATCGTGTCCCGGTGGCTCTAGGACGAACCAAGACCAGCACACGGCAGCAGAAGCCCGCCGAGCCGGCCGAACCGGATCATGAGTTCGAGTCGTACCTGGCTGCGCTGGCCCCGGAGGAGAACGTCGAGTCCACCGGGTCCGGACGCCGCTTCGGCGGCTCCCAGGTCTACCAGCTGCGGCTGCCACTGATGGCCAACGAGCGCCTCCGGGAGCTCGCGGTCAAGCAGGGCACGTCGCCGGCGGCGCTGGCCCGGGACTGGGTGATGCAGCACTTGGCCGAGGTCGAAGCCGAGCAGGCACCATTCGGCCAGGCACCGGGCGACCAAGCACCGATCGGCCAGGCACCGGGCGGTCGCGGGCCCGTGTGGCCCGGCGAGGACACGCAGCAGGGCTTCCGGCCCGCGCCCGAGTACGGCGACCAGGCCGGTTACCCCGGCATCGAGCAGACCGACGAGATCACGGTTCCGCAGAAGCGGTTCCGCTGATCCCACCCCCGACCCAACCAACCCCCGACCGATGACATCCGGCCGGCGGAGGCAGCCCCCCGAAGCCTCCGCCGGCCGTCTTCGTTCCCGGCTCCGCGCCTGTTCGAAGCGGCGCAGCCCTGAGCCCGTCCGCACGCCGCGGCGCGGGACGGGCCTGGAACGAGCTCTAGGCCGGGAGGCCCAGCTCCCGGGCGATCAGCATTCTTTGGACTTCGCTGGTTCCCTCTCCGATCTCCAGGATCTTGGCGTCGCGGTAGAAGCGGCCGACCGGGGTTTCGTTCATGAAGCCGTAGCCGCCGAAGATCTGCGTCGCGTCCCGGGCGTTGTCCATCGCCGCGTTCGACGAGGCGAGCTTGGCGATCGCGGCCTGCTTCTTGTACGGCTCGCCGCGCAGCATCCGCGACGCCGCGTCGTAGTAGGCCAGGCGCGCCGTGTGCGCGCGCAGCTCCATGTCGGCGACCTTGAACTGCATCGCCTGGTACTCGCCGATCTTCCGGCCGAAGGCCTCGCGTTCACCCAGGTAGCGCAAGCATTCGTCGACGCAGCCCTGGGCGAGGCCGACGCCGACCGCGGCGATCGCGACCCGCCCTTCGGTGAGCGTCGCGAGGAACTGGGCGTAGCCGCGGCCTCGCTCGCCGAGCAGGTTCGTGGCGGGAACCCGGCAGTCGTCGAAGGACAACGCGTGGGTGTCGGAGGCGTTCCAGCCGACCTTCGAGTACTTCTTCGCGACGGTGAAGCCGGGCGTGCCGGCGGGCACGATGATCGTGGAGATCTCCTTGCCGCCGCCCGGCTTCTGCCCGGTGACGGCGGTGACCGTGACGAGGCCGGTGAGATCCGTGCCGGAGTTGGTGATGAACGCCTTCGAGCCGTTGATCACCCACTGGTCGCCGTCCAGCACCGCCGTGGTGCGGGTGCTGCCCGCGTCGGAGCCGCCGCCCGGCTCGGTGAGGCCGAACGCGCCGAGGATCTCCCCGGTCGCCAGCCGCGGCAGCCAGGTGCGCCGCTGCTCGTCGTCGCCGAACCGGTAGATCGGCATGACGCCCAGCGAAACCCCGGCTTCCAGGGTGATCGCGACCGACGAGTCGACCCGGGCGAGCTCCTCCAGGGCCAGGCACAGCGCGAAGTAGTCGCCGCCCATGCCGCCGTGCTCCTCGGGCACCGGCAGCCCGAACAGGCCCATCCGCCCCATGGTCTGCACCAGTGGGTACGGGAACTCCTCGCGTTCGTAGTAGTCGCCGATGACCGGCGCGACTTCCTTGCGGGCGAAGGTCTGCACGCTCTCGCGCAGGGCTTCGTGCTCTTCGCTGAGCCGGTGGTCCACCATCGATCAGGCCTCCTCTTGAGCGGCGAGGACAGCCAGCGGCTGGTCGAGTCCGACCGACTGCCCCTTCCTGGCGTGCACTTCGGCGACCACGCCGTCGATCGGCGCGGTGACGGTGTGTTCCATCTTCATCGCCTCTACCACGAACAATCTCTGTCCACTCTGGACTTTCTGGCCCGCGGCGACGTCGGCGACCAGCACGGTGCCGGGCATCGGGCTGGTCACCACGCCGTCCGACCGGCCGCCGCTGCCACCCCGGTCGGCGAGCATCCGGTGCTCCGCGAGCGCCCAGGCGTGGCCGTCGGCGGCGAGCCAGGTGGTGCCGTCGACGTGCGCGTAGCGGTAGCGGCGGGTGCGGCCCTGGTAGGTGACGGTCAGCTCGTCGCCACGCGCCTCGACCGAGGCCCGGTGGACGGCGGTTCCGACGGCGACCTCGACGTCCCTGGCGCGGCCGCGCAGGCGGACGCTGACCTCGTCGGGCGTTCCGGCGAAGCGCCAGGTGCTCCAGGCGGGTTCGCCGAGCCGCCAGCCGTCGGGCACGTCCCACGGATCGACGACCGGATCGGTCGGTTCGCCGGCCAGCAGCCGCTCCAGGGCCGCGGCGACGTAGGCGTCTTCCGGCGTCGTGTTGCTCTCCGCGATGAGCTCGGTCAGCTCGCGCTCGACCAGTCCGGTGTCCAGGCGGCCGGCCAGCACGTCGTCGTGCCGCAGCAGCGCGCGGAGGAACGCGACGTTGGTGTGCAGGCCGAGGACCGTCGTGTCGGCGAGCGCGGCGGCCAGGCGACGCAGCGCGTCGGCCCGGCTCGGCGCCCACGCGATGACCTTGGCCAGCATCGGGTCGTAGTCCGAGCCGACGCGCCCACCCGCTCGCACCCCGGAATCGACCCGCACGCCGGGACCGGCGGGCTCGTGCACGGCGAGGACGTCGCCGCCGGTCGGGAGGAAGTTGCGGGTCGGGTCCTCGGCGTAGACCCGCGCCTCCACCGCGTGGCCCTCGATCGACAGGTCCTCCTGCGCCCACGGCAAGGGCTCGCCCGCGGCGACCCGGACCTGCTGTTCGACGAGGTCGACGCCGCGTTCCCCGCCGACCGACGTGACCAGCTCGGTGACCGGGTGCTCGACCTGCAGGCGGGTGTTCATCTCCATGAAGAAGAACTCGTCGGGCCGATCGGCGGAGACGATGAACTCGACGGTGCCCGCGCCGACGTAGCCCACCGATCGGGCGGCGTCGACGGCCGCGCCGCCGATGCGGGCCCTGGTTTCGGCGTCCAGCAGCGGCGACGGGGCTTCCTCGATGATCTTCTGGTGCCGCCGCTGCAGGCTGCACTCGCGCTCGCCGAGGTGCACCACGTTGCCGTGCGCGTCCGCCAGCACCTGGACCTCGATGTGCCGCGGGCGGGCGACGAAGCGCTCGACGAACAGCGTGTCGTCGCCGAACGCCGACCGCGCCTCCCGGCGCGCCGAGGCGATCTGATCGTCCAGTGCGGACTCGTCGTGGATCAGCCGCATGCCCTTGCCGCCGCCGCCGGCGGAGGGCTTCAGCAGCACCGGGAACCCGATCTCGAGCGCCGCGGAGTGCAGGTCGGCGTCGGCCATGTCGGGCTCGCTGCGGCCGGGCACCACCGGGACACCGGCGGCGGAGACCGTCTGCTTGGCGCGGATCTTGTCGCCCATCGAATCGATCGCCGAGGCCGGCGGGCCGATGAACTCGATGCCCGCCTGCGCGCACGCCTCGGCGAAGCCCGCGTTCTCGGCGAGGAAGCCGTAGCCGGGGTGGATCGCCTGGGCCCCGGTGCCGCGCGCGGCGGCCAGGATGCGCTTGACGTCGAGGTAGCTCTCGGTCGCCGGGCTCGGTCCGATGTGGACGGCGGTGTCGGCCTCGGCGACGTGCCGCGCGCCGCGGTCGGCGTCGCTGAACACCGCGACGGAGCGGATGCCCAGCCGCCGCAGCGTCCGGATCACGCGCACCGCGATCTCGCCCCGGTTCGCCACCAGCACCGTGTCGAAGTGCCGCATCGTCATCCCTTCGCCTTGCCGAACGGCAGGATCGCAATGTTTTGCCTGGTGAGTGCCCGTGAGTGTTTTGGGGTGCCATAACGCCCCAAAACACTCACGGGTTTGTGCTTTGTCTTTGAAGCGGCGCAGCCGCTTAGCCCACCCCAGCAACCGGCACCGCCCCGCAAAATGCGTCTGGCAACAGCCTCACTCATGGCTCACATCCGGAAGACGCCGTAGGAGACGGGTTCCAGCGGCGCGTTGGCCGCCGCCGAGATCGCGAGACCCAGGACCGTTCGGGTCTGCTTCGGGTCGATCACGCCGTCGTCCCACAGCCGCGCCGTCGCGTAGTACGGGTGGCCCTGGTGCTCGTACTGGTCTCGGATCGGCTGCTTGAACGCTTCCTCTTCCTCGACCGGCCATTGCTCGCCGCGGGCGTCCAGCTGGTCGCGGCGCACCGTCGCCAGCACCGACGCCGCCTGCTCGCCGCCCATCACCGAGATCCGGGCGTTCGGCCACATCCACAGGAACCGCGGCGAGTACGCCCGGCCGCACATCGAGTAGTTGCCCGCCCCGAACGAGCCGCCGATGACGACGGTGAACTTGGGCACCCGGGCGCAGGCCACCGCGGTGACCATCTTCGCGCCGTGCTTGGCGATGCCGCCCGCCTCGTACTCCTTGCCGACCATGAACCCGGAGATGTTCTGCAGGAACACCAGCGGGATGGACCGCTTGTCGCACAGCTCGATGAAGTGCGCGCCCTTGAGCGCCGACTCGCTGAACAGGATCCCGTTGTTGGCGATGATGCCGACCGGATGCCCGTGGATGCGGGCGAAGCCGGTCACCAGCGTCTGGCCGTAGTCGTGCTTGAACTCGGCGAACCGGCTGCCGTCGACGATCCGCGCGATCACCTCGCGCACGTCGTACGGCGTGCGGCTGTCGGTCGGCACCGCGCCGTAGAGCTCGTCGGGATCGACCGCCGGAGCCTCGACCGGCGCGACGTCCCACGGCCGGGGCTCGCGGGGGCCGAGCGTGCTGACGATGGAGCGGACGATGCGCAGCGCGTCCGCGTCGTCGGCGGCCAGGTGGTCGGTGACGCCGGAGGTGCGCGAGTGCAGCTCGCCGCCGCCGAGCTCCTCGGCGCTCACCTCGGCTCCGGTCGCGGCCTTCACCAGCGGCGGGCCACCCAGGAAGATGGTGCCCTGCTCGCGGACGATCACCGCCTCGTCGCTCATCGCCGGGACGTAGGCGCCGCCCGCGGTGCACGAGCCCAGCACGGCGGCGATCTGCGGGATGCCGCGCGCCGACATCGTGGCCTGGTTGTAGAAGATCCGGCCGAAGTGCTCGCGGTCCGGGAACACCTCGTCCTGCCTGGGCAGGAACGCGCCGCCGGAGTCGACCAGGTACAGGCACGGCAGGTTGTTGTGCAGCGCGACTTCCTGCGCGCGCAGATGCTTCTTCACCGTGACCGGGTAGTAGGTGCCGCCCTTGACGGTGGCGTCGTTGGCCACGACCACGCATTCCCGCCCGGACACCCGGCCGATGCCGGTGATGATGCCCGCCGACGGCGCTTCGTCGTCGTACAGGCCGTGCGCGGCCAGCGGCGAGAGCTCCAGGAACGGCGAGCCGCGGTCGAGCACCGCGTCGACCCGGTCGCGGGGCAACAGCTTGCCCCGTTCGACGTGCCGGATGCGGGCCTTCTCCGGCCCGCCCAGCCGGGCGCGGGCGAGCTGGGTGTTGAGGTCTTCGACGAGTTTCGCGTGCTGCTCGGTGTAGCGGGCGAACTCCGCCGAGTCCGGGTCCACGGCCGTGCGCAGGGCGGGCGCATCCATGCGGGGGCACCTTCCACCGGGAGTTAGTCATCGTTAACGCGACCGATGTTAACGATGACTAACGCCATTCGTCTAGTATCGACGTCGATGTCCACCGATGCAGCCAAGCCGTCCCGCCGCGAGCAGATCCTGACCGCGGCGGCGGAGAAGTTCGCGCGCTTCGGCTTCCACGGCGTCGGCATCGACGACATCGGCGCCGCCGTGGGCATCTCCGGGCCCGGCCTGTACCGGCACTTCCGCAGCAAGGACGCGATGCTCGCGGAGCTGCTCACCGGCATCAGCGACCGGCTGCTGCTCGGCGGTCAGGACCGGGTGGGCGCCGCCGCCCACCCGCGCGACGCGCTGGACCGGCTGGTGCGCTGGCACGTCGAGTTCGCGCTGGCCAACCCGGCGCTGATCACCGTGCACATGCGCGACCTGGACAGCCTCGCCGAAACCGACCGGCACAAGGTCCGCGAGTTGCAGCGCAGCTACGTCGAGGTCTGGGTCGACGTGCTGTGCCGGATCCGGCCGGACCTGGATCGCCCGACCGCGCGCGCCGCCGCGCACGCGGTGTTCGGCCTGATCAACTCGACGCCCTACAGCGCCCATCTGGACGTCGAAGCGATGTCCCGGCTGCTGCACCAGATGGCCCTCGGCGCCGTCGAGAGCGCGGCCTGAACCGGGTCACGAGCGCGGCATCAGGGCGGCGATGAGGACGGCGCCGACCGCGAGGAGCCCAGCTGCGACGGTGAGCGCCAGCGAGAATCCTTCCGTCGCAGCGTGCAGCGGATCGGCCGTCGCGGCCTGGGTGCGAGCGGCGGCCAGGGCGACCAGCACCGCCAGCCCGACAGCGCCGCCGACCTGTTGAACGGAGTTCAGGACGGCCGAGCCGAGACCGGCATCCTGCTCGGTGGTGCCCTCGACCGCGGCGATCGCCATCGCGGGATTGGCCAGACCGCATCCGATGCTCGTGACGAGCATGCCGGGCAGCACTCCGGCCGCGTAGCCGTCGCCCGGTGCCACGCCGGACAGCAGGACCAGGCCGACCGCGCTGATCAGGAATGACGCGACGAGCGTCCGGCGCATACCGAACCTGATCACGCGCGAGAGGAGAGCCACAGGCCGGCGAGCATGCCGGCGCCGTAGGGCAGGTAGGCGAGGCCGGCCGTCAGCGGCTGGTAGCCGAGCACGGTCTGCAGGTGCAGCATCAGCAGGAAAGCCATCGCGTAGAAGGCGGCGGAGAACAGCAACGACGCGCCGTTGGCGACAGCGCGGATCCGGAAGGCCAAGAAGGACAACGGAATCAGCGGCTCAGCAGCGCGTGACTCGACCGCCACGAACAGCACCGCCAAGACGGCGGCGAGAGCGAGCGGACCGGCGGCGGCCATGTCGCCCCAACCCGACTCCGCGGTCTGGAGCAGGCCGTAGACCAGGGACACGACGGCACCGGTGCCCAGCACTGCGCCCGGCACGTCCACTCGTCCCGGGCGCGCCGCCCGGCTCTCCGCGACCAGGCGCGGAAGCAGCACGAGGGCCGCGAATGCGATCGGCAGATTGATCAGGAAGATCCAGCGCCAGGACGCGAGACCGGTCAGCGCGCCGGAAATCACCAGGCCCGCCGTGCCTCCCAGGCCCGCGATGCCTCCCCAGATGCCGAGAGCCCTGGCGCGCTCCTCGGAGCCGGGGAACAGCAGCGTGATCAGCGCCAGCGCGGCCGGGCTCGCCATGGCCGCGCCCGCGCCCTGGGCGAATCGCCCGGCGACGAGCTGCCAGGGCTCCTGCGCGATTCCGCAGGCGAGGCTCGCTGCGCCGAACAGCGCCACACCGCTCAGGAAGACGCGGCGGCGGCCCAGCAGGTCGGCCGCGCGGCCGAACAGCAACAGCAGCCCGCCGAAGGCGACGAAGTACGCGTTGACGACCCAGGTCAGGCCCGCGGTGCCGAAACCGAGCTCGTCCCGGAGGCTGGGCAGCGCGACGCTCACCACGGTGTCGTCCAGGACCAGCATGAACTGGACGAAGCACAACACCACCAGAGCCGGTCCGCGGCGGCCGACGGCCACGGTGGGCGACGTCGTCATGCCGATCCACCCGGCGCATCCGTCTTGCTGCGCTGCGCATTTCGATGATCGATTCGCATGCGACGACGCTATGCACCGGCAGCCTTGTCCACGATGCGTTACAGGGCCAAATGATGTCGCATCGAGGACATAGGCTGGCGGCGTGGCCGAGCCAATCACGGGCGCCGTCCCGCCCGGGGTCGGAGCGATCGTCGTCGGGAACTTCCCACTGTCGTCGGGCCAGTGGTTCGCCGCGCACAGCCATCCGCAGCACCAGCTGGCCTGGACCCGGCGCGGCGTGCTCGGCGTCGCGGTGGGCGACGTCCACTGGGTCCTGCCGCCCACCCTGGCGCTGTGGCTGCCCGGCGGGGTCGTGCACCGGACCGGCGCGACTCGCGACGCGGTGCTGAGCAGCCTCTACTTCGAGCCGGACCGGTGCGGCCTGGACTGGGCTGAGCCCACACCCGTCGCCGTGGACGGGCTGTTGGCGCAGCTGATCGCTTATCTGGGCCGAGATGATCTCGCCGATGATGCGCGGCTGCGCGGCGAAGCGGTCGTGCTCGATCTGCTGCGTCCCCTGCCGACCACTCCCATCGATGTGCCGCACCCCGTCGACGAACGCGTCCGCGCCGTGGCGGATGCGCTGCTCGCCGACCCCGCGGACCAGCGGAGCCTGGAGGCGCACGCCCGGGCCGTCGGGGTGAGCCGCCGCACCCTGACTCGGCTGTTCGTCCACGACACCGGCATGTCCTTCGACCGCTGGCGCACCCACGCCCGACTGCGCGCCGCCCTGACCCTCCTCGCCGAGGGCCAGCCGGTCTCCCGGGTCGCGCACGCCGTCGGATATGCGACACCGAGCGCGTTCCTCGCCGCGTTCAAGCGAACCGTCGGAACATCTCCCAGGCGCTACCTCAACGGCGATGCCTAGCTTGAGCAGCGCACTCCCGCGAGCCCGGCCGATTGCGGGTGGCCGGTGGCGGGTTGAGACTGGATGGATTCGGCCCGATGAGATGCCGTTGCGATGGCGCTGGAGGCGGGGATGGCAACTGCCGGAATCCAACCCACGCCGGTTCCGACCCGGTCGCGCACCACGCCGCGACCGGTCAAGGGCAAGCACCTGATCCCGTGGCTGCGCACCACCGATCCCAAGGACATCGGGATCCTCTACCTGATCGCCTCGTTCTTCTTCTTCATCGCCGGCGGTTTGATGGCGCTGCTGATCCGCGGCGAACTCGCGGTGCCGGGCCTGCAGTTCCTCTCGCAGGAGCAGTACAACCAGCTGTTCACCATGCACGGCACGATCATGCTGCTGCTGTTCGCCACGCCCATCGTGTTCGGCTTCGCCAACGTCGTGCTGCCGCTGCAGATCGGGGCGCCGGACGTGGCGTTCCCGCGGTTGAACGCGCTGTCGTTCTGGCTGTTCCTGTTCGGTGGGCTGATCGTGCTCAGCGGCTTCCTGTTGCCCAACGGCGCCGCCGACTTCGGCTGGACCGCCTACGCGCCGCTGTCGCGCGGGATGTTCAGCCAGGGCCCCGGCGGCGACGTGTGGGCGGCCGGGTTGATCCTCAGCGGGCTGGGCACGATCCTGGGCGCGGTCAACATGATCACCACGCTGGTGTGCCTGCGCTGCCCCGGCATGACGATGTGGCGGATGCCGATCTTCTGCTGGAACATCCTGGCCACCAGCCTGCTGGTGCTGATGGCGTTCCCGATCCTGGCCGCCGCGCTGTTCGGGCTCCTGATCGACCGGCACCTCGGCGGGCACGCGTTCGACCCGGCCAACGGCGGCGTCATCCTGTTCCAGCACCTGTTCTGGTTCTTCGGCCATCCCGAGGTCTACATCGTGGCGCTGCCGTTCTTCGGCATCGTGACCGAGATCCTGCCGGTGTTCAGCCGGAAACCGCTGTTCGGCTACACCGGCCTGGTTTTCGCCACGCTGCTGATCATGGGCCTGTCGATGCTCGTGTGGGCGCACCACATGTTCGCCACCGGCGCGGTGCTGCTGCCGTTCTTCTCGTTCGCCACGTTCCTGATCGCGGTGCCGACCGGGATCAAGTTCTTCAACTGGATCGGCACGATGTGGCGCGGCAGGCTGACCTTCGAGTCGCCGATGCTGTTCGCGGTCGGGTTCCTGGTGACGTTCCTGCTGGGCGGGCTGACCGGCATCATCCTCGCGGCGCCGCCGCTGGACTTCCACGTCACCGACACCTACTTCGTGGTCGCGCACTTCCACTACGTGCTGTTCGGCACGATCGTGTTCGCGGTGTTCGCCGGGGTGTACTTCTGGTTCCCGAAGATGACCGGCCGGATGATGGACGAGCGGCTGGGCAAGCTGCACTTCTGGCTGACCCTCGTCGGGTTCCACACCACGTTCCTGGTGCAGCACTGGCTGGGCGCCGAGGGGATGCCGCGGCGCTACGCCGACTACCTGGTCTCCGACGGCTTCACCGCGCTGAACACCGTGTCGACCATCGGCGCGTTCGTGCTGGGCGCCTCGATCCTGCCGTTCCTGTACAACGTCTTCACCAGCTACCGGTTCGGCGCGGTGGTCGACGTGGACGACCCGTGGGGGCACGGGAACTCGCTGGAGTGGGCCACGTCGTGCCCGCCGCCGCGGCACAACTTCGTCGCGCTGCCGCGCATCCGCTCGGTCCGGCCGGCGTTCGAGCTGCACTACCCGCACATGGTCGAGCGCCTGAACATCGAGGCGCACGCCAGCCTGCGGCCCGGCGAGAAACACAAATCGTTCGACGCGTGAACGATTCGGTACAGTGTTGGCGTGGCAGCAGATCTTCCCAGACCCGGCGTCTCGTTCCTGCTCACCCAGCTGGGCGCGCAGGCCACGACGAAGTTCGCCGCCCGCGTCGGCGCGCTCGACCTGACCCCGCCCCAGGTGGGCATGCTGCGGATGATCGCCGCGCAGCCGGGGCTGAGCCAGCAGGCGCTGGCCGGCAACCTCGGGATGCTGCCGAGCAAGGTCGTCACGTTCGTCGACGAGCTGGAGGGTCGCGGCCTGGTCACCCGCACCCGCAGCACCCGCGACCGCCGGGTCCACGAGCTGACCCTCACCGAGGAGGGCACCGAGCTGCTGGGCAAGGTCCACGCGGTGGCCGCCGAGCACGAGGCCGACTTCTGCCAGGCCCTCGACCCGGACGACCGAGCCCGGCTCAAGGCCCTCCTGGAGCGCCTGGCGGACAGCCACGACCTGACTCCCGGCGTCCACCCCGGGTACCGCACCATCCGCTGACGTACTGCCAGCGCGGTATCGACCGGTACGACCCAGGGCAGACGCGTCGCCGCGGACCCGTCCGTACCGTGAGTGCGTGAACCAGCGCGCGCGGCCCAGGCAGGTGTGGCTGGACGTGCTGCTCGCGGTGATCGTGTTCGCGATCATCGTGGGCACGTCGATGGTGAACCGGCCCGCCGAGCTGCCGTGGACCGCCGGGCTCGGCGCCGTCCTGTGCGGCCTGCTGGTCTTCCGGCGCCGCTGGCCGATCCCGGTCCTGGCGTGCACCGGCGTCGGCTCGGTGGTCTACCTGGCTTTCGGCTCGCCGCCCCGCCCGCTCCTGCTCACCGCCCTGGTCGCGCTGTTCACCGTGGCGACGCTGTCCGAGCGGCGGACGGCTTGGACAGCGGGCGCGATCACCGCCGCGGCGCTGGCCGGTGCGTCGCTGCTGTCGACATCGTGGCCGTGGCTGCTGCCGGACGTGTTCGGCGTGCTCGCCTGGTCGGGCATGGCCATCGCCGCCGGAGACGCCGTGCGCAGCCGGCGGGCGTACGTGGCCGAGATCGAGGAGCGGGCCCGGCGCGCTGAGCGGAGCCGGGACGAAGAGGCTCGGCGGCGCGTCGTGGAGGAGCGGCTGCGCATCGCGCGCGAACTGCACGACGTGCTCGCGCACCACATCGCGTTGATCAACGTCCAAGCCGGCGTGGCCGCGCACATGCTCGACAGCGAGCCACAGCAGAGCCGGACCGCGCTGGCGCACATCCGGACCGCGAGCCGCTCGGCGCTGGAAGGCCTGCGCACGACCGTCGGGCTGCTGCGGCAGGACGGCGAGTCCGTCGCGCCGACGGCCCCGACGGCGGGGCTCGCGCAGCTCGACGAGCTGATCTCGTCGTTCCGCAGCGCCGGACTGGTCGTCGAAACCGCCGTCGAAGGCACCGCCACTGCCCTGCCGGACGCGGTGGATCTGGCCGCGTACCGGGTGATCCAGGAATCGCTCACCAACGTGCACAAGCACGCCGGGCCGGCGACCGCCACCGTGCGCATCGACTACACCGGCACCGAGCTCCGGCTGTCCGTCGTCGACGACGGACGCGGCGCTCCCGAGGCGGATACCGGGCAGGGGCACGGCATCATCGGCATGCGGGAGCGGGTGACCGCGCTCGGCGGCCGGCTCACCGCAGGCCCGCGAACCGCAGGAGGATTTCAGGTGCAGGCATGCCTGCCGCTGCCGAACGGCGACCGGCCATGACCATCCGCGTGCTGCTCGCCGACGACCAGTCCCTGGTGCGGGCCGGGTTCCAGGTGCTCATCGACTCCGCGCCCGACCTGACGGTCGTCGGCGAGGCTTCCACCGGCCGGGAAGCGGTCACGCTGGCCCGCAGCACCCGGGCCGACGTGGTGCTGATGGACATCCGGATGCCCGACCTGGACGGGCTGGCCGCGACCCGCGAGATCACCGCCGACGAGGACCTGGCCGGGGTCCGGGTACTGGTCCTGACGACCTTCGAGATCGACGAGTACGTGTTCGCCGCGCTGCGGGCGGGCGCGAGCGGATTCCTCGGCAAGGGCGTGGAGCCCGAAGAGCTCATCGACGCGGTCCGCCTCGTCGCGGGCGGCGAGGCGCTGCTCTCGCCGCTGGCGGTGCGCAGCCTGATCGCCCGGTTCCTGGCGCAGCCGGAGCAGCTGGTCGACGCCGATCCGCAGCGGCTCGCGGTGCTGACCGCGCGGGAGCGCGAGGTGCTGGTGCTGGTCGCCGCCGGGTTGTCGAACGAGGAGATCGCGGAGCGGCTGTTCGTCAGCCCGCTGACCGCGAAGACCCACGTGAACCGGTCGATGATGAAGCTCGGCGCGCGGGATCGCGCCCAGCTGGTGGTGATCGCCTACGAAACCGGCCTGGTCCGCCCCGGCGGCGCCTGACCGCGGGCGCGGACCCGTGTGCACTTTCTGCTGCTATAGAGGCTGTTTTGGATGTGGTGACGTGCGGATGTGGTAACGCGGGCGTTTTGTCTTTGAAGCGGCGCAGCCGCCTTAGCCCGCCTACTCAGCTTGCACCGCCGCGGGTTCTCAGAGGTCTTCTCGCGAGGACAGCCCCGATGCCGCGTATTGGTCATACATAAGTCGGGGATCCCACAGCCGAGAAGACCTCTGAGGTTCCGCCACCCGCACCGCTACGCAGGACGAGTTTGGAAACAGGCTCTATAGCGACACGAAGTGCGCACGGGTCCTGAGCAGGCGGAACCGGGATCCGGGCGGAGCCGAGGCGTCGGTACTGCGTTCGCAGTACGTCGAGGTGTCCGCGCTGGGCGGACGCGAATCTCCTTCGGAACGGCCATCGTGGACATCGGGCGACCGGCACTGCCGCCTGGTCATCCGTGCTGCGCACGCCCGCCGATCTGAAGGAACCACCCCGACATGTCCGCACTGGCCAAACTGAGCCTCGCCAACCGGAGCCTCGTGGCGCTCATCGCGCTCGTCGTCGCCGGGTTCGGGGCGGTCGCCGTACCCGCGCTCAAGCAGCAGCTGCTGCCGCCGATCGAGCTCCCGATGGCGTCGGTGGTCGCCGCCTATCCGGGCGCCTCCCCCGAGGTGGTCGAACAGCAGGTCACCGTCCCCGTGGAAGACAGCCTGCGCGGCATCCCCGGCATCACCGGCACGACGTCGACCTCGCGCGAGTCGTCGGCCTCGGTGCGGGTGGAGTTCGAGTACGGCACCGACATCGACGATGCGCTGGGCCAGGTGCAGCGGTCGGTGTCGCGGATCCAGGCACAGCTGCCGGAGGGCGTGGAGCCGCAGGTCGTCGCGGGCAGCACCGCGGATCTTTCGGTGGTGACCCTGGCCGCCGGTTCGCCCGGTGACCAGCAGCAACTCGCCGCCCGGCTGGACGAGCGGGTGGTGCCGGAGCTGGAGGGCATCGACGGCGTCCGGGACGCCGCCGTCTCCGGCACCCGGCAGCAGGTCGTCACGATCGTCCCCGACAACGCCGAGCTCGCCGCCGCAGGATTGAGTCCCAGCGCGATCGGCACCGCCCTGCGGTCGGCCGCCTCGCCGGTGCCCGGCGGCACGTTGACCGAGCACGGGCAGACGCTGACCGTCCAAACCGGACGCGCGCCGAGCACCGTCGAGGACCTGCGGAACCTCTACCTCAGCCCCGCCCAGCCCGGGGCCCGCCAGCAGCCCGTGCGGCTGGGCGACGTCGCGGAGGTGACCGCCGAGCTGGCCGCCCCGACTTCGCTGACCAGGACAAACGGCCAGCCCAGCCTCGGCGTGTCGGTGACCATGAAGCCGGACGGCAACGCGGTCGCCATCTCGCACGAGGTGCGCGACCGGCTGCCGGAGCTGACCGCCGCGCTCGGCTCGGGCGCCACCCTGACCGTGGTCTTCGACCAGGCACCGGCGATCGAGAAGTCGATCGAGAGCGTCACCACCGAGGGCCTGCTCGGGCTGGTCATGGCGGTCGTCGTGATCCTGGTGTTCCTGCTGTCGATCCACTCCACGCTGGTCACCGCCGTGTCGATCCCGCTGTCGGTGCTGATCGCGCTGATCGCGCTGTGGACCGGTGACCTGTTGCTGAACATGCTGACCCTCGGCGCGCTGACCATCGCAGTCGGCCGCGTGGTGGACGACTCGATCGTCGTGCTGGAGAACATCAAGCGGCACCTCTCCTACGGCGAGGACAAGCGCCGCGCCGTGCTCGGCGCGGTCCGCGAGGTGGCCGGCGCGGTCACCGCCTCGACGCTGACCACGGTCGCCGTGTTCCTGCCGATCGCCCTGGTCGGCGGCATGGTCGGCCAGCTGTTCAGCTCGTTCGCGATCACCGTCACGGTGGCGCTGCTCGCGTCGCTGCTGGTGTCGCTCACGGTGATCCCGGTGCTGGCGTACTGGTTCCTCGAAACGCCGTCGCGGCACGTCGACGTCGAGGCCGTTCGCCGCGAAGCCGAGGAGCGCGAGCAGCGCGGCCTGCTGCAACGCTGCTACGTGCCGGTGATCGCCTTCGCCACCCGCTACCGCTGGACCACCGTCGCGCTCGCCGTGGTCGTCCTGGTCGGCACGCTCGGGTTGGTGCCGCTGCTGCAGACCAACTTCCTCAGCCCGGCCAACCAGAGCACGCTGCGCATCAGCCAGCAGCTGCCCGTCGGGAACAGCCTGGAGGCCACCGACGCCGCGGCGAAACAGGTCGAGAACGTGCTCGCCGACTTCCGCGAGATCGAGTCCTACCAGGTCAGCATCGGCGGCGCCGGCGGCCCGTTCGGTGCGATCGCCGGCCTCATGGGAGCGGGCAGCGGCGCCTCGACGGCCAGCTTCTCGCTCACGCTCGACGAGGACGCCGACTCGGCCGAGCTGTCCGACGAGATCCGGGAGCGGCTCGCCGGGCTGACCGACGCGGGCAAGATCACCCTCGACCAGGAGGGCGGCGTCGGCGGCAGCAAGCTGCAGGTCATCGTGCAGGGCTCCGACCAGGCAGAACTGGCCGCGGCGGCGGATTCGGTGCAGCGCGCGATGAGCGAAACGCCGGGCGTCACCGACGTCACCGGCAACCTCGGCGACAGCGCGCCGCGCATCGATGTCAACGTCCGGGATGCCGACGCCGCGCGCTACGGGCTGACCGAGGCGACCATCGGGCAGGCCGTCGCGCAGGCGATGCAGGGCGCCACCCTCACCGAGCTGACGATCGACGGCACGCCGCACGACGTGGTGCTCCGGGGCGGCGACGCGCCTGCCGGGCTGGACGCGCTGCGGGCGCTCCCGCTGCCGACCGCCACCGGCACGGTGCGGCTCGACCGGGTCGCCGACGTCGGCCAGATCGACGGGCCGCAGGAGCTCATCCGCACCGATCGCGACCGCAGCGTCACCATCAGCGGCAACGTGACCGCGGCCGATCTCGGCTCCACCACCGCGGATCTGCAGGAGCGGCTCGCCGACCTCGACCTGCCCGCCGGCGCGTCCTACGAGCTCGGCGGCGTCAGCTCCGACCAGCAGGAGGCGTTCGGGCAGCTCGGGCTGGCGCTGGCGGCGGCCATCGCGATCGTCTTCCTGATCATGGTCGGCACCTTCCGCAGCCTGGTGCAGCCGCTGATCCTGCTGGTGTCGGTGCCCTTCGCGGCGACCGGCGCGATCGGGTTGCTGCTGGTCACCGGCACTCCGCTGGGCGTGCCCGCGCTGATCGGCATGCTGATGCTGGTGGGCATCGTGGTCACCAACGCGATCGTGCTGGTGGACCTGATCAACCAGTACCGGGCGGACGGGGCGAGCATCCGGCAGGCGGTGATCGACGGCGGCCGGCGGCGGCTGCGCCCGATCCTGATGACCGCGGCGGCGACCATCTTCGCCCTGCTCCCGATGGCCATCGGGATCACCGGCGGCGACGGCGGGTTCATCGGCAAGCCGCTGGCCATCGTGGTCATCGGCGGGTTGATCAGCTCCACGCTGCTGACCCTGGTGCTGGTGCCGACGCTGTACACGATGGTCGAGACCGCCAAGGAGAACGCGCGGCGCCGCCGCGAGCAGCGCCGGTCCCGCACGAACGGTGCCGCCGAACCGGCGGCCGCCCTGCTGGCGAAGCTGGAGCAGGAGAACGCCGAACTCCGCCGGAGCAACGAATCGCTGAAGGAGACCTCCGTGCAGCTGACGAAGGAGCTCGATCAGCTGCGTCCGCAGCAGTGATCGTGTCGCGAGGTGTGAGGTGACGGTATGAGCGGGTTCATCAAGCCCGTTGGCTGGAGCGAGCGTCTTGCCCGCCGCAAGGCCGAGGACGAG